>JAUSJJ010000089.1 GCA_030647705.1 Dehalococcoidia bacterium | reverse complement strand
AGCGCTAACCCGGTGCTGGACCGGGAGGGGAACATCATCGGCTTCCTGGCCATTCAGAGAGATGTTACCGAGCGCATGCGGGCACAGGCGGCTCTGGCCGAAACGGAGAAGAAGTACCGCAACCTTGCCGAAAACGCCAGGGACATCCTCATGCTCATGGACCTCGACGGCAGGATCATCTACGCAAGCAGAAGTGGAGAGAAGAGCACCGGCTATACCAGGGAAGAGCTCGAGCAGAAGAACATGCGTGATCTGCTCACCCCGGCCTCGCTCAAGGTGGCGGCCGAACGCCTGCAGGCCAGGAAAAGCGGCGCTGCGGAACTCCCCGCCTACGAGGTAGAAGTCAAAGCCAAGGATGGCCGGCTGGCGCCCTTCGAGCTGGCTACCTCCCCCGTCGTGGAGAACGGCGAGCTGAAGGCAATCCAGATCATCGCCAGGGATATCACGGAACGCAAGCGCCAGGAAGAAGCAGCCAGGGCCTCCGAAACAAAGTATAGGACTTTGGTCGAGAAGCTGCAAGAAGGAGTGTACCAGGCCGATACCGACGGCAACTTACTTACCCTGAATCACGCGGGCGCCCTGATTTTCGGATTCGACTCTCCCGATGAGCTAATCGGCAAGTTCAAGACCGCCGACTTCTACCGCGACCCTTCCGACAGGGCAAAGGTCTTGGAGGACTTCACCAAAGCGGGTTTCTGGGCAGGCGAATTCAGGGCCAGGAGACGGGACGGCGCCGAAATCTGGCTCCGGCTGAACGCCATCGCCAACAAGGACGCCGGCGGAAAAGTGACCGGCTCCGAGGGCGTAATCGCGGATATCACTGATCGCAAACTCGCAGAGGAAGCTTTGCGGGAGAGGGAGCAACACTACCGCCTGCTTGCGGACAACGTCAGCGACGTGATCTGGACTACCGACATGGACCTGCGTATAACCTATGCCAGTCCCTCAATAGAGCGGGTTCTCGGCTACAGCATTGAAGAAGCGGTGTTCTTGACGGCAGAGGAACTGCTGACCCCTGAGGCTTTGTCTCTGGCCATCTCGGCACTTAGTGAAGAGCTCATTCGTGAAAACGAAGAAGGAGTGGACCCCCTTCGGACGAAGCTACTCGACCTAGAGATGAGGAGAAGGGACGGCTCGTCGGTCTGGACCGAATTCAGAGGGTCCTTTCTCCGGGGTCCTGACGGCCGTCCAATCGGAGTAGCGGGCGTGAGTCGCGATGTCACCGAACGAAAGCGGGACGAGGAGGCGCTGCGGGCATCCGAAGAGAAATACCGGACGCTGGTGGAAAACTCGACCGACTTCGTCTTCCTGCTCGATGAGCAGGGCACGGTGCTCTCAGTGAACAGAGCGGCCGCGCGCGTACTTGGCAGACAGCCTTCCGAAGTGGAGGGAACAAGCCTGTTTGACCTGTTCCCTCCAGAGTCCGCAGCGCAGTTCCTGCAGGGCGCCAAACGTGTGTTCCAAACGGGCGAGGGCTTCCAGAGAGAGAGCGACTTCGGCAAAGTGCGAAAAGGGATGTGGATAACCACCCGGCTCAACCCCGTCAGGGACGAGTCCGGACGGACAAGAGCCGTACTGGGCGTCAGCAAAGATATCACAGAGAGAAAACAGGCGGAGGAGAGGCTGCGCCAGTCGGAAGAGAAGTTTCGCACGCTATTCGATACCATGGCGCAAGGAGTCATCTATCAGGATGCTGAAAGCAGGATAACCTCGGTCAATCACGCGGCGGAGATCATCCTGGGCTCTACCCTTGAGCAGATGCAGGGGAAGAGCCCTGCGGGCCTGCGATGGCGGGGCATCAGGGAAGACGGCCTTGAACTGCCTGAGAAGGCATATCCGGCCACGATTGCCCTCAGGAGCGGCAGGCCGGTGGCCAACGTAACGCTGGGAGTCTTGCTTCCGGGTGACCGCAAGTACCATTGGCTTATTGTGGACGCCGTCCCTCAATTCCAGCCCGGAGAGTCCAGGCCATATCAGGTCTACACCACATTCAGCGACATTACTGAACGTAAGCTGGCGGAAGACCAATCGAAACTGCAAGCGCAACTGCTGGACGCGCAGATCGACCCGGTCTACGTCCACGACTTCGACGGCAACTTTGTTTATGTCAACCAGGCGGCTTGCGACTCTCCCGGCTACACAAGGGAGGAGCTTCTGGCCACCAACCTCCGCCAGTTGGATGCTCCGGACTCTGCCGGCCTAATAGCGGACAGGATGAGAGAGTTGAGAGAAAAGGATCGCGCCACCTTTGAAGCCGTGCATCTCCACAAGGACGGCAGATCGCTGCCGTTCGAAGTGCACACCCAGGTGACCAAGTGGCAAGGGCGGACGATGATACTGAGCGTAGGACGGGACATCACCGGGAGGAAGACGGCAGAAGAGGAGCAGAAGACAGCAAACGACGAACGCACCCGGCTTTTCGGCCTGGTTGAGAACGCCAAGAGAGAGTGGGAGACCACCTTTGACGCCATGAGCGATGGCGTGGCACTGATGAGCCTGGACTTCAAGATAGTACGAGCCAACAAAGGCTTGGCCAACATGCTTGCCACCACGCCCAAGGCCCTAGTGGGCCGCTACTGCCATGATGCAATCTGCGGCCGGGGAGACCGCGCCACGGACTGCCCCGGAACACGCTGCATGACCGAGAGGACTAGCTGCCAGTTGGTGCGCCAGGAACCGCGCCTGGGCAACCGGTGGCTGCACATGAGCGTGGATCCGTTGTTTGGCCGGGCCGGAGAGATGTCCGGCATGATACACGTAGTCAGGGATATCACCGGGCAGAAGCAGGCAGAAGAGGCGCTGCGAGACAGCGAGAAACGGTTCCGAACGGTCTTCGAGTCCGCCCTCATCGGCCTGATGATGTCCACCAAAGATGGAGCAATCCTCCGGGCCAACCGTACCTGTCAGGAGACTCTGGGCTACACGGCAGAAGAGATGGAACGCCTTACCACTGTGGACATTACCTATCCCGAGGACCTGGAAGAAGGCTTACGCCTGCTCAGGGAAACCCGGGAAGGGAAACGTGATTCGTTTCAGAGGGACAAACGCTATCTTGCCAAAGATGGCCACACCGTGTGGGCAAAGGTCATTGCCCATGCCATCCGCGACCCCAATGGAACGCACCTCTACAACGTGATTTTGGTTGATGATATCACCGAGCGCAGGGAGATCGAACGCCAGCGGAACGCCACCAATAACCTGCTGCAGATGTTTGCCAGAGAGCCTGGGCAGAAGGCGTATCTACTTGCCGTGGTTCGACTCCTCCAGGGGTGGAGCGGATGCCATCGCGCGGGGATAAGGCTGCTGAACAGACAGGGACAACTGCCATACGAGTCATACGCCGGCTTTAGCAGGGAGTTCGTGACCGCCGAGAACTCGCTTTCGATCAAGAATGACCAATGCGCCTGCATCAGGGTAGTCACGGGGCAGCGGGCGCCGCAAGACGCTCCCGCCATGACCTCCGATGGCTCTTTCTGGTGCGAAAACGTCGAGAAGTTCGTGCAAGGGCTTGCTCCGGAAGAGCGGTCCAGGTTCAAAGACATGTGCATTGGAGCCGGCCATGCCAGCATGGCAATCACGCCTATCCGGCATGGGGACGAAGTACTGGGCGTGATCCACCTGGCAGACGAACGGGAAGGGCTGCTGCCTCGCAGGGCGGTCAACTTCCTGGAGTCAGCGGCGCTCCTCATTGGTGAGGCGCTCCACCGGTTCGGCATGGAACAGGAGATCGAGTACAGCTATGAGACCCAGTCCGTGATCAACTCCATGCTGAGGCTGTCTCTGGAAAACGCTGCGCTGGAGGAGGTCTGCCAACACACCCTGAAACTCGTCACCTCGGCGCCATGGCTCGGCTTCCTGCCCATGGGCGCCATATTCCTGGTCCAGGACGGACCGGGCATTCTGGAGTTGAAAGCTCACATCGGCCTCAGCCCGGTGACGCAGGAAATCTGTGCCGATGTGCCCTTCGGCAGATGCCTTTGCGGGCGGGCGGCGGCCACATTTGAAGTGCAGTTTGCGGACCACGTCGATGAGCGCCACGAGGCCTGCCGCGAACAGGCCCCCCCGCACGGGCATTACTGTGTGCCCATACTGTCCTCCGGCAAGGCGCTGGGGGTCATCGCGGTGTACCTGGAGCAAGGGCATCAGCGAGACTACAAAGAAGAACGATTCCTGTGCACGGTCGCCGACGTCCTGGCCGGCATCATCGAGCACAGGCGGGCGCAAACCAAGGTGGTCGAGTACGAGGAGCTGAACAAACTCAAGACCAACCTGCTGGCCACGGTCTCTCACGAGCTGCGCACGCCGCTGGCCACCATCAAGGGCTACGCCACGATGATCATCGATTACGACAGGCGGCTGAAACGCGACGAGAAGCTGCAGCACCTTCACTCCATAGACAAGGCCGCAGACAGGCTGACCGAGCTGGTTGACCTCCTTCTGGATATGTCCCGGCTGGAGGCCGGCCTATTCCGCCTGGACAGGCATGAAACGAGTATGGATAGAGTAATAGAAGAGGCTGTGGCTGAGACGCAACTCCGGTCCCCGCAGCACAGGATGAGAGCAGCGCTTGACGGGGGGCTGCCGCCGATCACCGCGGATAGCAAGCGCGTGCGACAGATACTGGACAACCTGCTTGACAATGCTGTCAAGTACTCCGAGCAGGGGACAGAGATAGTGGTCCGCTGCGCGCGGACCCCGCGTGAACTCCTGATAAGCGTGGCCGACCAGGGGCGAGGAATACCAGCCGATGAGACCGACAAGGTCTTCGACCGCTTTTACCGGATCGAGCAGCGGCTGAGCAAAGACCCAGGCGGCCTGGGACTCGGCCTCAGCCTGTGCAAGGCCCTGGTGGAAGCCCACGGCGGCAGCATCCGTGTGGAGAGCAAGGTGGGTGCGGGCAGCACCTTCTATTTCACTCTGCCCATCTCGAAGTCAGAGAAACACAAGTAAGGGATGGCCATGACCAGGAAACAGAACGGCAAGACGGTCCTCGTCATAGACGACGAGCCCGATGTCCGCGCGTTTGTGGCACGAGTTCTGGCGCTCGAAGGCTACCATGTGTTGCAGGCCGAAGACGGGGATGAAGGCCTGAGCGTGTTGAGGAGGCTACCGAACGGCAAGATCGATCTCGTCCTGCTGGACCTGAAGCTGCCACGCAGGGACGGCTGGTACGTCCTCGAGCAAATGAAACCCGAGCCCAAACTGCGCAGCATACCGGTGATCGTATTCAGCGCTTTCGCCGGCGCCGAGCATCAGGAGAAGGCCCGGGCGATGAGCGCCTGCGGCTACCTGGTGAAACCCCTCAGTTCTCAATTGCTGATCCAAAACGTCAAGCGTGCGCTTGGGCAGGGGAGGTGATCGCACATGGTACCTGGAAAAGAGTCTGTGCTGGTAGTAGACGACGATGAGCACATGCTGCGGCTGATGAGACGCGTCCTGGAGCTCGAAGGTTACAGCGTTGCCACACTCACCAACGGGGACAGCGCTCTCGCCACGCTTGACCAAACGGCGCCCGACCTCATCCTCCTCGACGTGATGATGCAGGGCGCAGATGGCTTCACCATTTGCCGGCGCATAAGAGAGTTCTCGCGAATACCTATTATCATGGTTACGGCCAAAGGCAACAATGAGGAGAAGGTCGAAGGTCTCACCGCAGGCGCGGACGACTATGTGACCAAGCCTTTCTCCGCCCACGAACTCTCCGCGCGGGTGAGGGCGGTACTGCGCCGCAGCCTACGAGAGCGCCCGGAGCCGACATTCCACTGCCTCGACCTCGCCGTCGACTTCGCACGACACAGAGTGGAAGTGGGCCAGCAAGAGCTAAAGTTGACCGCCACGGAGTTCAGGCTATTGGCCCATCTGGCGCGCAACGCGGGCAATGTGCTTACCCCCGACCAGTTGCTGGAGACGGTGTGGGGTGTGGGATACATGGGCGAGGCAAACCTGCTCCAGGTAAACATGACTCGGCTTCGGCGCAAGCTTGCGGATAACCCGAAGGCGCCAAGGTACATCTTCACCAAGCACGGCGTAGGTTACACGATGCCCAGAGAGTAGTCCCTGCAGGGACACCAGGCAGCTTCAACGGAATCGGGGCCCCGATCCTATTTTTGTCGATTTTGGCAAGCAGATGCGCCAAACTGTCAGCGTTTTGTGACGCCCCCCACCTTCCCTGTGATTTTGATGACATTCTCCCCGACGCGAGCGTCGGGGTATCACCATAATGTAGATGCTCATGCATCTTGCTTAACCCATTTCGCCGCAAGCGGCGGGGTATCAGACCCTAAAAGAGAATGACAGCCCGCGGGTCTAAGCTAAAGGTAGAAGGACGAGGGAGGCGCAAAGTCGGACACCATGAAACGCTGGATGGGACTTCAGAAGACAATAGCGATAGGACTGGCGGGCATCGCGGTCCTAGGCATGGCGACTGCCTTCTCCATCCCCGTTGTGGCGCAGGTGGCCGCCTGGCCGGAAAGCCAGGCGACCGTCGGCAGGGTGACCGTTGACGAAGCATTGCCGGCTCCCCTGACTGCCGCGGTACAGGTCACCGTCGCAGTTACGCCTTCCCGCCTGATCATCGTCGATGAAGACGACAAGGTAATCGAGATATACAGCAACGCCAGGGCAGTTCAAGAAGGCGCCTACACCCTGCAAGTGAGGCAGGGCGGACAGCAGGGACAGAAGCATCTCCTGACAGACGGCGTGCAGGCACAGTACACCCTCCTGCTGGCCGAGGTGGACTGGAGCAGAACGGGCAGGGTCTATCCGTAATACCGGAGAGCCGGCCTGCCCTCCTGTTTGACATTTCCTGCGCCCTCATGCAAAATGCTTTCATATCGGAATCATGAGTGCGCAATGATACGCTTGAAGTCACTGTTCGCAGCCACTTGCCTGCTGGTTTCCGCCGTGGTGTTTGCCGGCTGCTCGGTCCCCACGGCCACCCCCACTGCCCCGGCCACTGCGACGCCAATGGCGACGGCCACAGCAGCGCCTACGGCCATCGTTGCCCCCACGGCGACGGCCAATATCACGCCAACCCAGACACCCCTCCCTACGCCCACCCTCTCACCAACCCAACTCCCAACGCCGACGGCGGTCGCCACTCCCACGCCGGCGCCTGCATCTGTCCCGTCCTTCACATATGAAGTGGTCAACGTCTACCCCCATGATGCCGATGCCTTCACCCAGGGACTGGTCTTCGACGGGGGGGCGCTATACGAAGGAACGGGCATATATGGCAAGTCCAGCCTGCGCAAGGTGAGGCTGGACACGGGAGAGGTGCTGCAGCGGCGCGATCTGGCCGCCGATCTCTTCGGTGAAGGCATTGCGGTCTATGGAGACAACAGAGACAGGATCGTGCAGTTGACCTGGCGGAACCACACGGGCTTCGTTTACGACAAGAACACCTTCCAGTCACTGCGGACGTTCAGCTACCCCACCACCGAGGGCTGGGGCATCACCTACGACGGCAGGCGCCTGATCATGAGCGATGGCACGGCGACGCTGCGCTTCCTGGACCCCGATACCCTGGCTGAAACCGGCAGCGTCCAGGTATACGACGGCAATGGGCCGGTGGCCATGCTGAACGAA
>JAUSJJ010000084.1 GCA_030647705.1 Dehalococcoidia bacterium | reverse complement strand
GAATGGCGCCGAGGGCACGCAAGAAAGAGTGGCTGGTCCTGCTCCTGGCCATGCTGCCCGGATTTATTGGTTTCCTGGGCATCGGGCATTTCTACCTGGGCAAGTGGGGGCGGGGGCTGGTATTGCTGGTGGTCGGTCTGGTGGTGTGGGTGCCGGCCTTGGTGCTATTCGTGATGGGAGCCGGCGCTGTGTACTTTGACGCCAGGACGGCGTTGATATTGATGTTGAGCGCGTTTGCGTTAATGGCCGGTAGAATGGCGCTCTGGGTCTGGCACACGCTGGATGCCAGGAAGATCTACCGGGAACGATTTTAACATATGGCCATAATCATCAAGTCCGATAGGGAAATCGCGCTGATGCGTCAGGCGGGTCGGATCGTGGCTCTCACGCTGGAGGCGCTGACCAGGGCGATAAGGCCGGGGATAACAACCGCAGAGCTCGATGTCATTGCCGAGCGGGAGATAAGAAGCAGGAAAGGGATTCCCTCTTTCAAGGGGTACCGTGGGTTTCCGGCTTCGATATGCGTCTCGGTAAACGATGAGGTGGTGCACGGGATTCCCGGAAGCAGGGTGCTGAAAGAAGGGGACATCGTATCGCTGGACGTGGGAGCGATCTTCGAGGGGTTCCAGGGCGATGCCGCGCTTACTGTCCCTGTGGGCAAAGTCAGCCCTAAGGCTCGAGCCCTGCTGGAGGCAACCGACGGCGCGCTGAATGCCGGAATCGCGGCGGCCAGGCCGAAGGCCAGGCTGGGGGACGTCTCCGCTGCTATTCAGCAGTACGTTGAGTCCCGGGGCTTCTCGGTGGTGCGGGAGTATGTGGGGCATGGCATCGGGCGGGAAATGCACGAGGAGCCGCAGGTGCCCAACTTCGGGGAGCCCGGAAGGGGGCCTCTGCTACGCAAGGGAATGACCCTGGCGCTGGAACCGATGGTGAATGTCGGGGACTGGCGGACCAGGATTAACCGGAACCAGTGGACGGTGCACACCCTGGATGGCAGCCTGTCCGCTCACTTCGAGCACACGATTGCCATTGCCGAGGGCAAGGCTGAAATATTGACAAAGCCCTGAACTGTGGGGCAAACTATGGGTGAGAATGGGTAAGAAGGAAACAATCGAGGTCGAGGGGTCGGTGGTCGAGTCTCTGCCGAATGCCATGTTCCGGGTGGAGCTGGCAAACAAGCACAGAATACTCGCCCATGTTTCGGGCAAGATAAGGCTACATTTTATCAAGATATTGCCCGGAGACAAGGTGCTGGTTGAGCTGTCTCCCTACGATCTTGCCAGAGGCAGAATAACCTACCGGTTCAAATAGAGAGAGTGCAGCTGTGAAAGTCAAAGCTTCCGTCAAAGCCAGATGCGAGAAATGCAAGGTAGTGAAGAGGCGTGGGGTGGTCAGGGTCATCTGTACCAATCCACGGCACAAGCAGAGACAGGGGTAAAGGCTGTCTAGGAAGGGTTTGATATGGCACGTATAGCCGGCGTCGATATTCCCAAAGACAAGCGGGTCGAAGCCTCATTGTGCTACATCTATGGGGTCGGGCCCGCCGTGAGCCAGAAGATACTGGACAAGACCGGCATCAGCCCCGATACGAGGGTGAGGGACCTGACCGACGATGAGGTAGCCCGTATCCGCGAGGCGATTGGCGAATACAAGGTGGAGGGCGACCTCAGGCGAGAAATCAACCTTAACATCAAGAGATTGATCGAGATCGGTTCTTACCGTGGGTTGAGGCACCGCAGAGGGCTGCCCGTCCGCGGCCAGCGCACCAAGACCAACGCCCGGACCAAGCGCGGCGCGCGTCGGACTGTGTCCGGCAGAGGCAAGCGTCGCGGAACGACCAAGAAGTAGAGGAAGTTCATATGCCAGAGCAAGAACAGAAACCTGTCAGAAAAAGGGCCACACGCGGGCCCAAGCGCGAAAAGAAATCCGTACCGCGCGGGCGCGCCTATGTGCAGTCCACTTTCAACAACACGCTTATTACCCTGACCGACCTGCAGGGCAACGTGGTGACCTGGGGGAGTTCCGGCAAGGCCCGGTTCAAGGGTTCGAGGAAGGGCACTGCTTATGCCGCCGGCGTCGCCGCCGAGGACGCCGCCAAGAAGGCTATGGAAGTCGGGATGCGCCAGGTGGAGGTCTATGTCAAAGGGCCGGGCAGCGGGCGTGAAGCCGCGATCCGGTCTTTGCAGGGCGCCGGGCTGACCATCACCAGCATCCGAGACGTGACCCCTATTCCTCACAATGGGTGCCGTCCTCCCAAGAAGAGACGGGTGTAAGGAGAGCCAAATGGGTCGTTATACGGGTCCTGTGTGCCGGCTATGCCGGCAGCAGGGTGGAAAATTGATGCTCCGCAATGAGCAGTGCCTCGGGGCCAAGTGCACGGCTGACAAACGGCAGGGGCCGCCCGGTGTGCATAGCCGGAGACGCAAGCCTTCCGAACTCGGCGTGCAACTGAGGGAGAAGCAGACCGCAAGGTACACCTACGGCCTCATGGAGAAGCAGTTCAGGAACTACTTCGAAGAGGCCAGCCGTCGTCCCGGGCGGACCGGCGATACCTTGCTGCAACTGCTGGAAAGACGGCTGGACAACGCTGTGTTCCGGCTGGGATACGCCGACACTCGGAGCCAGGCCAGGCAACTGGTGAGACACGGCCACATTACCATCAACGGTCACAGGGCCAATGTGCCCTCGCAGTTGGTCAAGTCCGGAGACGTACTTTCATGGAGAGGGGGCAGCACTAAGCTGGAGCCCTATAAGAGCGCGGCGAAGGACATACAAAGCAAGACCGTTCCTGCGTGGCTCAGCCTCAATTTGCAGGATATGAGCGGGCGAGTGCTGCGGCTGCCCGAGAGGGGTGACCTGGAGACTACCATTAACGACAGGGCCATTGTGGAGTTCTATTCCAGGTAGGGTGTGAGGGTCTTGCGGGGCCGACTATTCAGGGCCATGCTGAGGAGGCGATTTTGGCTGGTACTGTTACCCCAGTTCTAAAGTGTGAAACATGTCAGGGGAACTATGGGCGCTTCGTCATTGAACCCCTCGAGAACGGGCTGGGCACCACCGTTGGCAACGCCCTGCGCCGCGTGCTGCTGGGCTCCCTCGTGGGAGCCGCGGTCACCGCGGTCAAGATCGAGGGCATTGAGCACGAGTTCTCCCATATGCCTGACATCAAGGAAGACACCATCGAGTTCCTGCTCAATGTGAAGCAGATACGTTTGCGCGCTTTGTCCGATTCTCCGGGCAAGCTGATGCTCGAAGTCAGCGGCGATGGTCCGGTTTGCGCCGGTGACATCAAGCCATCGGCGGACTTCGAGATCGTCAACCCTGAGCAGCATCTGGTCACGTTGAACTCCCCTGCAGCGAAGCTGACGGTGGAGCTCCATGTGGGAAAGGGCAAGGGGTACGTTCCCGCAGGTCACATGGAGAATCTGTCCATCGGGGTCATTCCCGTCGATGCCATCTACACACCGGTGCGCCGGGTGAACTACTCGGTGGAGAAGACCAGGGTGGAGCAGGTCACCAACTACGACCGGCTCATTCTCGACGTGTGGACGGATGGCACCATTACCCCGATGCAGGCTGTGGAGAACAGCGCTCGCCTTCTGATCGAGCACTTCTCTATGTTCAGCAACCTGGACCGGCTGCTGCAGGAGGGTGAAGAGGGGCGGGCGGCGCCTGCCATTCCTCCGGAGAAGTACGATACTCCCATTGAAACGCTGGGGCTTTCTGCACGCACGTTGAACTGCCTGCGCCGTGGCAATATCACCAAAGTAGGCCAGGTGCTGGAGAAGAGCGACGAGGCCTTGTTGAAGGGGCTCAGGAACTTCGGAGAGAAATCGTTGGCCGAGCTGAAGAAACAACTGGCTGCCCATGGCTTCGCGGTTGCGGCTGAGGCAGAGACGTCGGCCGCTGAGCCGGAGGAAACGGAGAGCGCCGAGCATGAAGGCCCTGAGGAAGCGTCTGAAACCAAAGAAGTGACCCGAACTCAAGGAGCAAAGCGATGAGGCACAGGGTAGACGGACGGAAGCTGGACAGGCCTTCGCAGCAGAGGATGCTGCTGTACAGGAACCTGGTAACCAGCCTGTTGAAGCACGATAAGATAACCACTACCGAAGC
>JAUSJJ010000076.1 GCA_030647705.1 Dehalococcoidia bacterium | reverse complement strand
TGGCCAGGCTGCCGGCCTCGTGCGCCGGGGTCAGCAGGTCCCGGCTGCCGCAAACCAGCAGCTTTGGGCCCGCGTAGTCTGCCGTCGCGTCTACTGAGGTAGCCTGAATGGAGACCGCCGCGATGGCCCTCACTCTTCTGTCGCGGCATGCGTGGGAAAAGGCTACACCGGCCCCGAAAGAGTAGCCGCACAATCCGATGTGTTTTGTGTCAATCGCCTCGATGCCCGAAAGGAGTGAGACGGCGGCCTCCACGTCCGCCAGTTCCCCGACTCCGTTGGCGAAGCTGCCTTCGCTCTCACCTACGCCGCGGAAATTGAACCTGAGCGAGCCTAACCCAACCTCCTCCAGTCCCTGGCAGATCGCACGAACGACATTGTTGTCCATATCGCCGCCGTAGAGCGGGTGAGGATGGCAGACCACCACCCCGCCCATGACTGGTTTGCGGCGAGGGATGTGCAGCACGCCCTCCAGGCTCAGATCGCCGCAGAGGAAACGCACCATCTTGCCGTTCACTTCTGCTCCCCCCACCAGGCTCTCAGCCGGCTCTGGACTTCCTTCTCAAACCCCTGTTCGCCCGGCTGATAGTACTTCTTGCCCTGCAACGCTTTGGGCAGGTTCTGCTGCTTCACGAAGTGCTCGGGAAAGTCATGAGCGTATTTGTAGCCGGTTCCATAGCCCACCTCACGCATTAGCTTGGTCACAGCGTTGCGTAGGTGAAGCGGAACGGGATCGTTTCTGGTCGCCTTCACATCGTCCCGCACCTTTCCGTAGGCCGCATACAAGGCGTTGCTCTTGGGAGCGGTCGCCAGGTAAACGACCGCCTGGGCCAGCGCCAGGTCAGCCTCCGGCATGCCCACGAAATGCACCGCCTGCTGGGCGGCCATCGCCACTACCAGCGCCTGCGGATCGGCCATCCCCACATCCTCCGAGGCAAACCGGATGAGCCGGCGAACGACGTAAAGCGGGTCTTCGCCCGCCTCCAGCATGCGGCCCAGCCAGTACAGGCTGGCATCAGGGTCGGAGCCCCTGAGAGACTTATGTAAAGCTGAGATGAGGTTGTAGTGCTCTTCGCCCGCTTTGTCGTAAAGGAGCGCCCGGTGCTGGAAAGCGTCCTCGATGGCATCCAGCATGATGTGTCTCTTGCCATCTTTGTCGGGCTTTGTGGCCGTGACCGCGAGCTCGATGGCGTTGAGCGCGGTCCTGGCGTCGCCGTTGGCCATCACCACCAGTTGATCGAGCGCATCCTGGTCGACCTCTACGCTCAGGTTGCCCAGCCCTCTCTCCTTGTCCGCGATGGCCCTTTCCACTATGAGCTTGATCTCGGCATCGGTGAGCGCATTCAAGGTGTAGACGCGGGAGCGCGAGAGGAGTGGCGAGACGACCTCAAAGGACGGGTTTTCCGTGGTTGCGCCGATGAGAGTGACCGTGCCGTCTTCTACGTAGGGAAGAATAGCGTCCTGCTGGCTCTTGTTGAAGCGGTGGATTTCGTCGATGAACAGCACCGTGCGCTGCTGGTTCATGGCGCGACGGTCTTTGGCCTCAGCGACGACCTTCCTCAAGTCGGCTACGCCGGCAGCCACGGCGCTGACGGGGCTGAAGTGAGACCTGGTGACGTTGGCGATCAGCCAGGCAAGGGTCGTCTTGCCGCTGCCCGGAGGGCCCCACAAGATCATCGAGGGAAGTTGATCGGCTTCGATGCTCTTGCGAAGAAGCCGTCCCGGCCCGACGATATGCTCCTGCCCGACGAACTCATCGAAGTTGCGCGGGCGCATGCGGGCAGCCAGCGGAGCTTCCTTGCTCAACTGCTTCTCATACTGGTGCTGGAAGAGATCGCCCACCGGCCCCTCCGTTTTGGAGACACACGGTCTCCCGGTCTAGCATCAAGACTTGAGGCAGACGGCGTAATAGTCTTCCGGCGTAAGCCCCTCGGCATCGGGAGAACCGAACAAGTAAGGCACGGGCTCCAGCTTCTCACTTCCGCAGCGGGGACATCGCAAAATCTCTTTGTCGGAATCCACCGCGGGTGCGAAGCTGTGCCCGCAATCCAGACACCTGTATTCTTCACCACACCCCATATTCGGAACCTCTCAGCGCCTAGGGGCGCCTGTTACCGCTCCATCACGAAGCCGCCATCGACGTTGATGGCCTGGCCGGTGATATACTCCGCCTCATCCGAAGCCAGAAAAGCTACCACCTTGGCCATATCTTCTCCGGTGGCGGTCCGGCCCCAGGGCACTTTCGACACGAAGGAGTCGTAGTACTCGCGGTATATGGACTCTTCACTAACTCCTCGGCTCTTGGCCTCCGCGGCTATCCATCCCCGGTGAATGTCGGTCTCCACCAGACCGGGACACAGCGCATTTACGTTGATCTTGAATTTCGCCAGCTCGCCGGCGAGCGAGTTGGTGAAGCCGATCACGGCGAACTTGGATGCGCAGTAGTCGCTGCGTTCTGCCCAAGCGCGTTTGCCGTTGATCGAGGCGGTAACGATGATTTTGCCGCCCTTGCCCCGTTCGATCATGTTCTGGGACGCAGCCTTGCACACCAGGAAGGTGCCGGTGAGGTTCACCGCCATGGTCTGGTTCCAGCCCTCCTCGGTCATTTCCCTTACCGGCTTGCGCATGCCTGCGATGCCCGCGTTGCTCACCAAGATATCTATCTTGCCGAACTTGTCCAGGGTCTGCTTCACCATGCGCTGCACGTCCACATTATTGGACACGTCAGCGACTATGGGCAGGGCCTTCCGCCCCTTCGCCGCAATCTCCGCAGCTACGGCGTCGAGGCCTCCCCAGCGATTCTTGCCTCTACCTGCCTTCTTAGGAGCGGCAATATCGGCAATCGCCACATCAGCCCCTTCCGCAGCCAGGCGCAAGGCGCAAGCCCTGCCGATGCCGGCCTCGCTTCCAGCTCCGGTAACAAGAGCAACCTTACCTTTGAAATTGTACATCTTGCTCCCTTCGTTTCAGGCGTAATATGTTTGACCCACACGCACATCTTACATATCGGCTACGGCTCTGTCAAGGCAAGCGCCTGCCCCCTGATCCGTGGATTCGTACCCACGGCTTCAGCCGTGGGCATGGCATCGCAGTCCGCCTCAGGCGGATGCCCCAGGCTGGAAGCCTGGGGTACTGGAAAGACCTCTTGGGTGAAGGCCGTCCGATTATCCAACACCTTTGAGCTGTACAAAGAATCCACGGATTATGGCTGCCAAGCATGGCTACTATTAGAGGGCCGCGCTCGAACGCCGTTGCCTTAAGGTCGGCGCCGTCGGGAGCCTACCTGTGCACATCTGCCGACAGTACGCCGCCAACAGCCCAGTCCTCCTGGGCCACCTCCTGAAAAACGACTATGGTCGACTCGGGTTTGGTGTGGGCTATGGTGACCACTGCCTCTGTGATCACGCGGGCCAGTTCAGCCTTCTGGGCATGGGTGCGGCCCGGCCACATCTCTATTCTGACAATCGGCATTTCTTTCTCCTCTCTACCAGACAGATGTCGACGAGCGCTGTTACGAGAATGAGTTCACCGGAATGCGTGCTGCCCGGCCAACGCGCTCATACCACGATCGTTGAGAAGTATACATGGTAACGCTGCGGCAGTACACGGGGTTTTGCGCGGAATGACGCTTCAGGTTGCCCTCTTGCCACTCCTTGCGGGCGCTGGGCCTGTCACAATCGGGTGCGGCCAAACGCATCCTGGCGCCATGGGTACCAGAAGCGAGGTACTTGAGCAATCAAAGAGGCCGCCTGCTTTCGCAGGCGGCCTCTTCATTTCTACTTCTGACAGACGTTCCCCTCTTGACTCCAGCCTAGCTGTAGGTGAAAAAGCCCTTCCCAGTCTTGCGTCCCAACTGGCCGGCGGTGACCATCCTGGCCAACAGCGGAGGCGGGGCGAACTTGGGGTCCCTGAACTCGCTGAACATGCTGTTGGCGATAAACAATACTGTGTCCAGGCCGATGAGATCGCATACCGCCAGGGGACCCATGGGCAGGTTGTAGCCGAGCTTGCACCCGTTGTCTATGTCCTCCGCGGTGGCTACACCCGACTCCAGCATCTTGATGCCTTCCATGAGATAGGGGAACAACGCCCGGTTGGCTATGAACCCCGGCAGGTCCTTGCACATGGCCGGCGTCTTGCCCAACGACTCGACGAACTTCTTGCTCACCGCTATGGTCTCGTCACTGGTGGAAAGCGCTCTGACTATCTCCACGAGCTGCAGCACCGGCACCGGGTTGAAGAAGTGGAGGCCCAGCACCTTCTGCGGCCTCTGGGTGGCTGCCGCCATCTCGGTGATGGCCAGGGCGGAGGTGTTGCTGGCCAGAATAGTCTGAGGCGCGCACACCTTGTCCAGCGCAGCGAAGACCTTCTTCTTCTCGGCCATGTTCTCGATGACGGCTTCGATAACCAGGTCCCGGTCCTTGAGGTCGTCGAGCGAAGTCGTGCCGCGGAGGTGCGACAGGGCGGCGGCACTGGCCTCGGCGGTCATCTTGCCTTTGTCCACGGCCCGCTTGAAGTTAGACTTTATGCCGTTCAGCCCTTTCTCCACGAACTTATCGGCGACGTCCTGGATAACAATATCGTAGCCTGCCTGGATGCACACCTGGGCAATCCCAGATCCCATCTGGCCTGCCCCAACTAAGCCGACCTTCTTGATCTCCATGCTTACCTCCTGTGAGTTGTAGCTGCAAGCGGCGCTATTTCGCCTTGTATTCCGGCTTCCTCTTCTGGGCGAATGCCTTCATGCCCTCCTGTCCATCTTCGGTGAAACGCAGCGAATCGAAGAGCATTTCCTCCAGCCTGAGGCCATCCTCCAGAGGCATTGACGCGCCTCTGACCATCGCCTCCTTGGCAGCGCGCACGCCCAGAGGGCCAAGCTCACATATCTTGTCCGCCCATTCTTTAGCCGTAGCCATCACCTGGTCCGGCGGCACCACCTTGTTCACCAGGCCGATGCGGTACGCTTCCTGGGCGTCCACGTTTTGGGCCATGAGCATGATCTCAGCGGCCTTGGCCAGGGGAATGATCCTGGGCAGCCTCTGGGTAGCGCCCCATCCAGGGATGATGCTCCACTTGACCTCCGGGTTGCCCAGCGTCGCTTTCTCGGAGCAGATTCTCAGGTCGCAGGCGAGCGCC
>JAUSJJ010000065.1 GCA_030647705.1 Dehalococcoidia bacterium | reverse complement strand
AAGCCGCGCCTGGGAGAACTTGGCGCGCCGGGCCGCAGTCAAGGTTATCCGCCTGCATGATGCCCGCCATACTCACGCCAGCCTGCTACTAAAGCAAGGCGTACACCCGAAGATCGTCCAGGAAAGGTTAGGCCATGCCAGCATACAGATCACGCTCGACACCTATTCCCATGTCGCACCGGGGATGCAGGAAGCTGCCGCCCTACGCTTTGACGAAATGCTGCCCCGTGGGTATAATGGGCTGGTCAAGAATGAGGCTGTTGAAAACGTCCGTTAGCAAACGGTTAGCAAAAACGCAAACGGTAGACTGGCAGACAGCCGAATTCGAAGCTAGGAGAGGTGTCCGAGTGGTTGATGGTGCCGCTCTCGAAAAGCGGTGTGGCCGCAAGGTCATCGTGGGTTCGAATCCCACCCTCTCCGCCACTGCGGAGAGGTGCTGGAGCGGTTTAACAGGCACGTCTGGAAAGCGTGTGTCGTCGTAAGGCGACCGCGGGTTCGAATCCCGCCCTCTCCGCCAGTTCTCCGGTTTCCTACGGGAAGCAGCCGAGCTGGCAAGAGCTGACCTTTATCCCCAGCTTGTTGCAGGTCTCGCCGATCTCCTTCTTGCTGACCTTCATTTCATCGGCGATCTTAAAGGCCACCGGGCACGGCAACCTGCCCTTGACCAGAGATGCCTTTATCTTCACTTCCAACTGAGTTTCCATTACGTGCCTCCTACATTCTGTTAGCCGCCGAGCTTGCTTCTCAGCGGCGGCCAGCCCGTTAGCCTTGGGTACGGGCCTGCTTTGTAGCGCTTCGCCCTCAACCCCCGGCCCTTTCTCCGCCAAGCGAGAGAAGGGGAGGAGAGGGCTTTGGGGTGTCCCCCTGCTTCAACTATTCCCCCTCTCTTGCCGGAGAGGGGGCCAGTGCCTGCCCCGTACTTGATGCGGGGGGTGACGTATTGCTCCTGCATTTCCCGCCCGCTATCATCATGTAGTATAATCCATTCCGGCGACGCTGTCAGCAGAAACGCTGAGACGGCGCGAAATCCAGGCGAAGGAGGGCACCGTGGCCAAGAACCGCGTATTCACCGACCAGGAATTGAAGGAGCTGAGTACCCGCACCATGGATGCCGCCGTCCAGGCCGTCGAGGCCGGCGACAAGGAGAAGGCCAAGAAGCTGATCACCCGCATGTCCAAGGAGTTCCAGGGGATTCACGACCTCTACATGAACTGGGCGGCAGACCTCATGGACTATATCTACACCCATAATGGAGAGGACGCCTTGTATCAGGCCATGAGAAAGGTCGTGGAGAGCTATATGGGCCCCCTGGCCGAAGCCTACGGCAAAGCCGACTTCAAGCGCCAAGTCACCATGGCGGCGGCCGGGCTCCGGGCCCACCTCGAGGCGCTGGAGATCGAAGAGGACGATGAAAAAGTCAGCATCAAGATGAAGCCCTGCGGCAGCGGCCAGCGTCTGATGGAGTCCGGGGCGTACGACTCACCGCGAAAGCTGAGCCGGCTCAAGGCGCATCCCATGACGTGGGGGCTGCCCGACTTTCCAATCTACTGCGCTCACAGCCCGATACAGGAGATGGTGGGCATCGAGAGGATCGGCCGCCCGGCCTTCGCCTGCATTCCGAGTGAGCCAATGGCCAAGGAGTCCTGTCGTTTCCTGATCTACAAAGACCCGGATGCCATTCCGGAGCAGCTCTACACGAGGGTGGGGAAGAAGAAGCCCAAGCGGTCCTGACCTGTCCAGGCAGGTGGACCAATCGCCCTAATGGCGATTGGCCCACCTGCCGCACTATCTACGTGCCGGGCGCCGAAGCGCCTTCCGATTCCGCTGTCTCGGATTTTTCCCTCTCCACCATGTCACCCACAAGCCGCGCATACTCCAGCGGGTGCTCCTCAAGCAGTTTCTTCCCCGAAATCTTGCCGGTGAAGATGCTGGTATCCGCCGGGAACTTCCCAGGCCCAAAGTGCGCCCCGTACAGGTGCCACGTAATGATCACCAGAAAGGCCATCAATCCTTCGTAACCGTGCGCTGCCTTCGCGGCAGGGATGAATTGCCCCGGCAGTATCCGGGTCGCCAGGGCGGGGAACAAGAGTACGAACCCTGATGCAATCATGGCAGAGCCGCCGATGACCAGGGCCCAATACTCGAACTTCTGCCGGAAGTTGTACCTGCCGTACTCGGGCCGGGCCTCGGAAATCCCCAGGTTGTAGCGCAGCGACCTGACAGCGTCTCGGAAATCCTTCAGGCTGAACATCATCGCAGGCTGCACTCTCTTCACCCGCAGCTTGTAGAAGCCCGCAGCCAGGTGATACACCCCGCCAAACACGAAGAGGTAGGCGAAGATGCGGTGCAACAGGCGTGTGGTGTCTATGCCCCCAAGGTGAAGGATGACCCACTGGGACCAGCCGACATCGCTGAACCTCTGCGGAAGCCCGGTCACGACCAGCATGGTGAACGAGACGAGCACCATCACGTGCTCAAAACGGTCGCTCACGGTGAAGCGGACAAAAGTGGAGGGCACTTTGGCGGCTTCGCTTTTTCCTGTCTCTGGCATCTTCTCCCTCCTATCTATTGTTGGCCGCACGCCACAGGTCAAGCCCGATGTGCAGGCCCAGACCTACCAGCATGAACGGGATCAAGAATCGGTAGAACACCTGAACCAGGAATACCAAGGGGGCTTTGGTAAGGCTGGGCTGGTAATGGGATAGCCAGGCCCCAGGAAAGTTGGCCGTGGCATCCGGGTGGCACTTCTGGCAAACGCTCAACAGATTCTCCTTTATCAACGGGGAGTCTGGATCGTCGACTCTGGAGATGTCGTGGACGCCATGGCAATCAGTGCACACCGCCACCGCAGGCGTAATGTTGACCGATTGCTTCGCCTCCAGGGCCACGGTGGATCCGTGAAAATCGGCCAGATAGGTTTTGGACACGTCCGTGGATATGCCGTACTTGTCCATCAGAGGCTTGTCCGAATGGCACTGGACACACAAAGCAGGGGTCTCCTGCCTGAAGGACGCCGTCCGCGGATCGCTTATGTCATGGGAACGATGGCAATCGGTGCAGCTAGGCACATCGGCATTTCCTTCCTCCAGCGCCGCGCCGTGGACACTGCCGACGTAAGCTTCAGTGACCTCCTGATGGCAGGCCGAACACGTCTGAGAAACCCCGGAACGTGGCTGGCCCGCCCTGGCGACATTGTGAGCGCCATGGCAATCGACGCAGGTAGGCGCCCATTGATTGCCCTCGGAAAACACCTGGAAATGGGTGCTGTCCAGTGTCTTTGTGTACTCCGCGAAATGGCACTTGCGGCAGACCTCATACAGCGCAATAGTGTATTCCCTGACGTCTTGCGCTTTGACCTTGGGATGAGGCACCGCCGCATACCCGGAGTGACAGTCTGCACAACCCAGTTTGTCGCCGTGAACCGACGAAGAGAAAGCCTTGCTGTCAACGTTGAGCGGCAGCTTGTCTCCGCTCGGGAAAGTCAGCACCAGACCCGGCGCGCCGTGGCAGGCGAGGCACTGGTCGTCCGCCGCCAGGGCTTCTTCGGCCAACGCCGCCGCCAGCCACAGGCCTGCAACAAGCAGCAGGCCGAGCGCCAGGAAGTAGGTCCAGCGCTGGTTGATGCATGCCACACGGTCCATCGTATCACCTCGCTCTCGGTAGAGTCCCTCGACACGGGAATCCCAACGGCCCAAAGCGGAACAGGGAAACAGCCCCTGGCCATGCTGTCTTGGGACTCCCGTGTCCCTCGTTCTCCGCGCGTACAACCCAGGTCACTCCCTGGGGCCCCCAACACCCTTGGGGACACCCTTCTTCCCTATCGTGGCCAGCGCCGCTCCGATCTTTGCCGCCACCTTCCTTACCGCGAGTTGTGCCACCAGCAGGATGCCAACCACGGGCAGGAAGATGATGTAGACCAGACCGGCCGCCGGGCCAAGTACCACCAGCAGAGGGAGAGGCGTCCGCAGGTAGCGCGCCTCCCGTTTCCCTGGCAGCACCCCACCACCCTTGGGGATGGTGACCCACTCACCACCGGTAATCCCCAAATAGGTCCCAGCCTTTGTCCACTGTCCTCCGTATTTCATGGTCGTCATTACAATCACCCCCTTTCCTACTGTCATTCTAATGCACCGGGGGTGATCTATGAATCGGGCAACCGACCTAGCCGGTCAGTAAAACCACCCTAAACTCCTGTTTTACCGGACTGATACCGCGCAACTTGACTCATGACACGAGCCGACCATCGCCGTCTTTGGGCACATCAGCTCTAGACCTCCGGCTGAACCTGAATCAGCCCGCGCCGGATAGCATACTTGACCAGTTCAACCCGGTTGTGGATGCCCAGCTTCTCCATTATGTTGGCGCGGTGGGCCATCACGGTCTTGATGCTGAGACAGAGCAGGTCGGCGATCTCCTTGTTGCTCTGTCCCTCCGCCAGGAGCTTCAGCACCTGTTTCTCCCGGTCGCTGAGCGAGTCATAGTCCGCCGGTCCGGCCTCAACCGACCCCGGCCCCAGAGACTCCCCGATAACCGACGAGGCCACGGGCCCCTGGAGGTATATCCCGCCCTGGCGCACCATGCGGATGGCTGAAACCAGCTCGGTGCCGGCCGCCTTCTTAAGCACATAACCGGAGGCCCCTGCCTTGAGAAAACGCTGCACGTATTCCCTGTTCTCATGCTGGGTCAGCACCAGTATCTTGACGTCCGGGCACGACTTGCGTATCTCGAGAGTGGCCTCCAGCCCGCCCAGACCGGGCATGGCGATGTCCATCAGCACCACGTCAGGGCGAAGTTCCACCGCCCGGTCGATCGCCTCCTTGCCATCAGCGGCCTCTCCCACGACTTCAATGTCAGGGTAAAGCGCCAGCAGGGCCCGTACACCTTCCCGGACGATGGTGTGGTCGTCAGCTATGAGTACTCGCACTTTATCCATGAGGAAGCTCCTCGGTAGTTATCGGCACTCTGATACTCAAAGTGGTGCCGCCCCCAGGCTCGGAGCGGATACTCAGGCTGCCGTGAAGCAGTTCGATCCTCTCCTTCATGCCCAACAGCCCCAGGCCCTTGACCTGTGTGTTCCTGGTCTTGGTCAATTGCTCCGGGTCGAAGCCCTTGCCGTCATCTTCCACCTCGATGAACATGGACGAGTCCCCGAATTCGACGCTGATCAGGACGTTTTCCGCCTCGGCGTGTCTGGCGATGTTGGTGATGGCCTCCTGGACCGCACGGAAGATTGCGGTCTCCATCCGGGTGGGTAGCCTCTTCTCCTTACCAGAGACCTCCAGGCGCACCCTGGCGCCGGATGCCTGGAGTCGCTTCTCCGCATACCACCGCAAAGTCGGCATCAGCCCCAGGTCATCCAGCACGGAAGGCCGCAGATCGAAGATCATCTGGTGGACGCCGTCCAGTGCATTGACCACGAGCGCCTTCATGCCGGCCAGCTTCTCTTTCCATTGAGTCCCGTCGCCGGATGGCCCGGCCGCCGCGGTGTCCATGGCCATGGCCAGGGTGGCCAGGGCCTGACTGGTGTCATCGTGAAGCTCCCGGGCAATCCGCCGGCGCTCTTCTTCCTGGGCAGTGATGACCTTGTCCAACAACTCCCCCCTCACCGTCCTGGAGTATTCGAGCTCTCTGGTGCGTTCGCTGACGTTCTTCTCCAGCTCTTTGTTCCACCCTTCGATTCTCTCCAGAGACTCCTTGAGCTTCAGCCTCATCGTCTCCAGGCTCTGGCCCAACTGTCCGATCTCATCATTACCCAGAGGTGGGATTGGATCAGACAGGTTGCCGCCTTCGATCTTCCTGGCGGCATTGGTCAGCACCTTGAGCGGCCTGACAAGGCTGCGCGCTATTCCCCAGGTCATTACAACGCCGGCCATGAAAAGCAGGACGCCGAAGATGATGAATCTCTGCTGCAGCCGGTTCGCCGGGGCCAGCGCCTCAGCTTCGGACTGCCTGACGGCCACTCCCCAGGTGACGCCGATAAGAGGGGCAAAAGCCATTACCTCGGTCGTCTTTCCCTGGTCTTGCGCCGCCGAGTGGCAGCCATGGCAGGCGCCCACCGTGGCGCGCCGGGCCTGGATCAGGTTCGCCATGACATCCTTGTGATCGCTATCGGTCAGCACGAGTTCCGGTCTGCTGCTGACCAGCACGACTCCATGGCTGTCGATCACTTCGACGTAGCCCGTTTCGCCCAGCCCCAGCGGCCCGATGGTCCTTCTCAAGCTCGACCCGGTGAGATCGATGAAACCCATGACCAGCCCGGTAATACTGCCGTAGCGGTCCTTGACAGGAGCGACGCCGGCGACCACTCGCAGACCGCTGGCCCCAACTGTGAAAACATCGGAGAACCTGGGTATGCCTGTCTGCAGGGCGTCTCTAACGTGGGCAAGATTGGACATATCCGCCCCGATCCACTGCTGCTGATAGGGCTCTGTCCACAACACCTTCCCGTCGTGGTCGAGGAGATAGACGCCGTTAGTGAAGATAGTGTCGAGGTAGGCTTCGTGGAGCTCCCGCTTCTCGGGTTCGAGGTTGGCGTCTTCCAGATCGACCCCCTCGGAGAAGGTCACTGCATCCAACCGGGAGAGGTTCTGGTCCAGCAACTGCTCCATGTGGCTGGCGGTGGTCTGGGCCAGGATCAGCCGCTCTTCCAGAGAGCGGCCTACGCTCTCGTTCACAGCCATGAAGCTGGACACCCCCAGCACCAGCAACATGAATAGTATCCCCGTAGCCACCAGAATCACGATCCTTTTCTGGAGGCTGTGCCCGGTGAACGGAGTTGCTCCCTTTCCCAGGTCTCTCATCTTCAGCTCACGCTTGGATCAGGTGCGGGGAATCAGTTCAGTGTTGTTGCCGAAACGTTCGGTCAATACCGTATTATACAGCATCAGCTTCGGTTTGACATCATCTGCCGAGAGAAGGGGCCTCCCGCGAAACTCACAGGATTGTCCCTGAATCCCCCTCAGTCACCCTTTGCCAAAGGGGGAGGCAACCTCGTTCCCCCTTTCGAGAAAGAGCCTGCCCCGTACTCGATACGGGGGTGTAGGGGTATTTTCCCCGTTTCGCGGGACTCCTGGAGAAGAGGGAAGCGTCGGCGCTTGCGCCACGTTCCCGGAGACAGAAAACGGGGGATAGGGAGAAAGCTCATCAACCGGCGGAGCGCTCCTGCCGGCCGTCCTCCGCCTCCACGCGCTCGCCCGGCGCGAAGTATTGAGGCTTCTCCTTGTACGGCCTGACCTTCTCCGCCATGTCCTCGTTCACCACGAACCCGGAGACATGCATCAGCGTGTCTTCCAGCCGGTCATCGATAGGCTCGCGCTCCATCGACGCCAGGCAAGGGTACTGATGGCTGAACAGCCCGGCTTTGGGCGCCGCTTCTTCCACCGAGACGCCGATCAGCCTCTTCGCCGCGTAGTGCGTCGCCCCGCATGGCGCGCCGCGCTCCACCTCGCAGGTTTCGATGTTCCTGGTCCGGGGGTTGACGGTGATCTTGAACCTGGGCTTGCCGAAATGCCTGGCGAACTCGGCGATGAACTCGTTTTCATATGGCTGGGCGGCGTGGCGGTAGCCCCAGGTTTTCTCAGTCAGCGTGCAGAAGGTCTTGGGAAAGACAGCGGTGACTCCAGCCTGCTCCATCTCACGCTTGATCTGGTTCCTCAGCCCGGTGAGCATCCACGCCGAGTTGTCTATGGGCGCGATCACCGCCTTGGCGCCGGACAGCCTGGCTATGGCGGGGATGAGCTGGGCTGACCTCGGGTTCTCCGTCATCGCCAGCACCAGGTCAGCCTGTGGCAAGGTCTTGGGGAGGAACTCCTCCGGCTCGTCGATGATGACGGGCAAAGCCCTCGGCGCCGTGAAGCTCTCGATGGTCCAGTCCTTCGGCCCGAGCGCACGTATGTTCTCGACTATCCGTTCTCCGTACTTGCCCTGTACTACCGCCAGGATACGCATCGTTCTCCCTTGCATCTGAGATGGAGTTATCCGGGCCGCTCATCCTCTCACTCTCCTCAACCATGCCCTAATGCAGGCCGTTTGTCTTCCTGAGCCAGTCCCGCGCGATGGCCATGGCTTTCTCCTCCAGCCTGAGCCGGTGGCCTATACCGGGCAGCACGCGCAGGTCTTTGGGCTCGCCCGCACGCTGGTACAACTCCCGCGACTGACTTACCGGCACCATCGCGTCCTGGTCTCCGTGCAGGATGAGCAGAGGTCGCGGCGATATCCTGCCGACCCAGTCCGCCGGACTCACCACGTCGAAGCCGTGCGACCACTCCTCGAACGAGGCAGGGAAGTCCTTGTCCTTGATGATCTTCACCCTGCGGGAATGTTCCAGGAGGTCGGCCATGCCTCTGGCGCCGGAGATCGCCTTGAACCTCGCCGGCGACGCGGCGGACACCACCGAGGTGATCCGCTGGTCATGCGCGGCGACGTAGATGGCCACGGCCGCCCCTCCGCTGAAGCCCAGCACCGAAAGCCGCCTCCTGTCCAATCCTTCGAGCGTGGAGAGGTGGTCGAGCGCCACACCCAGGTCCCGCGTCCAGCCCAAAATATCGAAGTTGCCCTCGCTTTGTCCGGCGCCGCGGAAGTTGAGCAGCAGGGTCAGAAAACCGTCCCGACAAAGCCGCTCCGCCAGCGCCGGATAGCCGCGATCGCGGGGATCGGGCGGGGCGCCGGGAATGCCGTGGCAGACCACCAGGGCAGGGAGCCTCTCCGCCTTCCCGTCAGGACGGTAGAGCTCAGCCCAAAGCTTGAGGCCGTCTGAGAGCAGGTGGAGTGTTTGGGGGCTGCCGGCGGCGTGGCTCGCACACATTGTTACTCTCTTTTCTTGGGAGAACACCTAGTCATGGCAGCTAATCTCAGGACTTTTTATCAGGATAGTTGGACAGCAATTCATGATTCGCCAGCCACGCATCCCATTCCACGAACTCAAACCTTGCCCGCGTACCGTCAGTGTAGTTGGGATGGCACTCAATGTAGAAAGCTCGTTTCCAAGGCGTAGAGTCCGGGCTTGACACCTCCACTTCAATCCTGGCACCACCCAAATAGCGTGGCTTATTGGGCGCTGGAGCGTTGAAAACCGTCCACATGCCATTGGAGTCATCTGAAAAGCCTATCAGCGCAAGGCTTGTTGATCCAGGCGGAATCATCATTCTCAACTGATTGGGAGGGGCGAATCTCTCCGACCAGCAAACAGCAGTCGGATTGAACAATTGCACGGGATAGAGGAAGTGCTTGGTAGGATCATCTTGCTTGCGAAGGACATCTTCCAGATTCATCACCTTGACTTCCACGTCTCTTAGAAGCTGACTGGGACTAGAGTTCGTTACCTCTAATTCAGCCCACA
>JAUSJJ010000054.1 GCA_030647705.1 Dehalococcoidia bacterium | reverse complement strand
TGAACCATCAGTGACTCATTGTCAAGTCATTTGCGAAACAGTAGACTAGCCGAGGGCGACGGACCGTTGATGCGCCGGTTACCGGGTCACGGTGCGCCTGGGGGGTTGCATTCCATCGGTGACGTGCCGGCATGGCACAATTGGTGAGGGGCGTCCCCTACCGAGACTATTGAACAAGAAAGTTCAGTCCGCCTCAGGCGGATGACGGGGGTCTGGGGGTGTTCCCCAGATTCCAAAGCCCCCCAAAGCCTGCCCTGAGCTGGGCGAATGGGATTGGGGGATTCAGGGGTTGATCAGGGCTATTTCAGCCCTCTCCTACAGCCATCTGACCACATCTTTGAGGTATGCGCTGAACTCAGGGCCGATATCGCTGCGGCTCAGGGCAATCTCCACCGAGGCCTTCAGGAGGCCCAGCGGCGTGCCCGCGTCGTGGCGCTTGCCGGTGAACTCGTAGGCGTAGATAGGTTGCTGTTTCAGCAGCAGTTGCAGGCCATCCGTAAGCTGGATCTCGTTTCCCTTGCCCCGTCCTGTCTGGTGCAGGGCCTGGAAGATCTCCGGAGTGAGAATGTATCTTCCGACTATGGCCAGGTTTGAGGGCGCCGCTTCCGGCGACGGCTTCTCCACCAGGCCGGTCACCTTGAACACCCTCTCGCCGACCGGCTCCGCCGCGACGATGCCGTAGGCGCTGGTAGCCTCTTTGGGCACGCGCTCCACGGCCACTACGCTCGCCTGATAGCGATTGAAGACTTCCACCATCTGGGCCATCGCCGGGACATCGGACTGGATAAGGTCGTCGGGCAGGAAGACGGCGAAGGGCTCTCCGCCCACCAGGTTCTCGGTGATCAGAATAGCGTGGCCCAACCCGAGCTGTTCTTTCTGACGGATGTAGGATATCTCGCCCATCTCCGAGACGCGCTTGATCTCTTTGAGCTTGCTGAGGTTGCCTTTGGCGCGCAACGCCGACTCCAGGTCAAAGGAGCGGTCGAAGTGGTCCTCTATGGCGCGCTTGCCCAGTGCGGTGACCACGATGATCTGCTGGATGCCGGAAGCGACGGCCTCCTCCACTATGTACTGTATCAGAGGCTTGTCCACCACCGGCAGCATTTCCTTGGGCTGGGCCTTGGTCGCGGGCAGAAACCTGGTGCCCCAGCCCGCCGCCGTGACCACTGCTTTACGTACCTTCATACATAACCTTCTTCGACGGAATGATACGCTCGGAGCGCTTCAAGTTTCATTCTACATCAGGCCAGGCATGTCGGCAAGGACTTGATGGGCCGCCACCTGTGGATGCATCTTAGGGTGGGAGTCCACAGGGGCAGGGCCCCCGTGGCATGTCCAGGTGGGTCAGGGGATCATCTTCCCTTCGCAGGGTACTTCCTCGGGGAAGCGGATCCGCACCGAGTACTCGCTGAAGGCCAGCCGCAGATTGTTCAGGTTCAGCTCCGGCACGCGCAGGAAAGTGGTGCGGCGGCCCATTTCTGCCGGGGCATGGGCGTCGGAGCCCTGGATGCAGGCGTATTTCTTGGGGTAGTGGCGCATCTCCCCGTTGTTCCACAGCGCCTTGTCCTCGGCGACCGTTATCTCCAGGGCGCTGAGGAAGGGGCAGGCGTGAATACGCATCTTATCGGCCAACGGCTCGTTCGATGCCACGAAGCCCCGGTACGACCGGTCAACGTGGGCGGCGATAGCCAGCCCGCCGAACTCCGCGATGCGCTGCGCCAGCTCGTCCATCCACAGGTTGGTCTGGCAGTAGCCCTCGCCCCGGTCCTTTTCGGTGAGGCCTATCGCCGCCAGCAGCTCGCGCAGCCTGTCCGAAGGCGTCTGCGGGTCGAAGATGGCCAGCGTGTGCCCGCCTTTGGCCGTGACCTCCATGCCGGGGAAGATGACCAGCCTGGTGGAGGCAGCTTCCTTGCGGATAGCGTCTATCGCCTCCGCCGTGTTGTGGTCGGTGATGGCGATGGCATCGAGTCCTTTCGCCACTGCGGACTCCACGATATCGGCAGGAGTGACCACAAGTCCAGCCTCGGGCTCCATGTTGGTGTCATAACAGGAAGAGTGCGTGGTGTGGATGTGGAGGTCTATTCTCTTGTAGGGGATGTGTTGTGAGCTATAGTCCATCAACGATGAAAGAAAACCTCTTCAGTCAGCTTCGCGATTTTCGACTGAACAGTGATTTTAGCGCGAAGAGGGACAGAATGCAACCTCACCAATTGCCTGAGCGGTGATATCTATTGTCATCGGAGGGTCTTTCGCTGCAATCCTGTTTCGAAGAATCGTTACCCTTCGGTTTGGCAGGCTTGCGGGTCAATACGGCGGTCAAGACCAGCGCTACTCCTGGTATTGCAAGAAAGAGCGAGCCAAGCAAGCCGGGCCAAAAACTAAGGTAAGGATATGATGCCGGATTCAGCAAGTGTTTGAAGCCACGGTAGTTCAGGCCAAAAAGCATCACCAGACAATATGTCAGACCTACGAGCGCTGGTAGGAGCCAGAGAAAACGTATCCTCGTCTTGATTTGTCCAATAATCGCAAGAGGCAGGCCCAACAAGGCGAATACGAAGCCGTATATGAAAGCTAAGGCACTGTAGTCCTCGAAAGGCGGGAATGCCTTTGTGTAGTCGGGCTCAGCGATATAGCCGAGAGTGATTCTAATGGGCAGCAACAGGGCATTTGCCACGATTGCTAAGCCGACAAGCTCGATCAGTGCCAAAGCCAGCCTATTCAGCAGCTTCACACCTCGCCTCCATGGGGGCTGGCCGGGCTGGCGTCTTTACCCCAGGTCTTCTCCCAGTTCCTCGACCGAGTCAAACGCCTTCACGCGTCCGGCCTTGATGTCCTCGTCGGCCTCCCGTTCCCGTTCCTGCCACTTCTTCGTCCAGAAGTATGCTTGGCTCTTGTCCATTATCACCGCCTCTTTCCGTTGGTGCTGCTTCGTTCGAGGGATACCTTGTTTCCCTATTCTACCCCAACCTTCTCTCCATCCACAACCAGACCCTGAGCACCAGGTTTGCGCAGGCGCTGCTATGTTGAACACGAACCGGTCTGGTCCCAGCCCCTTGACGCCCGGCCTGGGTCGGTCGATAATCGGATAGCGCAAGAAGTCCAGCGGCGAGCTACCCAAGAGTCCGCGGAAGTGAAATATTGTTTGTGAATCTGAGCAGAACACTCCTGTCCAGGAACCCGGTGACTCCGGCAGCCCCATGACGGATGGCAAACGACCCAGGGTGGTCATCGTCGGGGCGGGCTTTGGCGGGCTTTCCGCCGCTCATGCCCTGTCCCGTTCCCATTTGGACGTGTTGATCATCGATCGCAACAACTACCATACCTTCCTCCCTCTGCTTTATCAGGTGGCCGCAGCCGAACTGGAACCAGGCGACATTTCCTATCCGGTGCGAAGCATCCTGCGCAAGACGCCCAACGTGCGTTTCAT
>JAUSJJ010000044.1 GCA_030647705.1 Dehalococcoidia bacterium | reverse complement strand
GGCGCTGTGATAGCCCCACTTGAGCAGGAATGGCGGTGGTTGTTCCACGCCTGATGCCGTGCTGGGGAGCGCGAGCGCTGCAAGCAGTGATGCCGATAGCAGAAGAAGCGCCGCGGAAAACCTGAGCGACTTGAAGGCCAGGTCAGTTCTCAGTTTGGAAAGACACGGTGATGTTAGGTTCATCGCAGTCCTCCACGCAGCCATGAATCGACTGGATACGGACGCAGAACGAGGGTTTTCCAGCTTGACTATACTCCAGCCCTCCATGGCTGTCAAGAGTACAAACCACCATTAGCTGAAGGTTGGGCGTCACCCCTCAGTATGGGAAAGAGCCCCGGGGAAAGACGGAACGTTTCTTCTCCGGAAGAGGTCTGGGGGATGGTCGGAGAGCCTTATCTAATGGTGTTCGCCATCGGGCACGGAACCATTTTTTTTGCGCCGGTGTTCGGTCAACCTTACAACTTTTCCGGGGCCGGAAAACAGGGCAACAACCCCTTGACCCGGCGCGTTTTGTTGTGATAGGCTTTTACCCGTGTTCAAAGTGTTCGTCTTATTTAGCCTATCCCCTGGCGCCACTCCCTAGCCAGTCTTCCGGTCCAGGCGCTGGCCACTCCGCATACAGACTTCCACCGCGATAAGCATTTCCCTTCGGGCTTTCGTATGGGAGGCGGGGGGCAGAGGAGAAACATGAAGACCCGTACAGCAGAAGAGATTTGGGCAGCCGCGCTGGGTGAGCTCCAACTTCAGGTGAATCGCGCTAACTTCGATACCTGGCTGCGAGACACCCGTGGCCTTTCCTATGAAGGATCGAGCTTCACGGTGGGTACGCCGACCAACTTCGCCACCGAATGGCTCGAGCGGCGGATGCATTCGCTTATCAAAAAGACCCTGATGGGCATCATGGGCCAGCCGATAGACATATCGTTCGAGCTGATGAAGAACCCTGGCTCACGTGAGGTTGCCGGCCCGGAACCGGCCCCGTCTCCCGTGACCGCTAACTATGCCGGCAACGGCTACAACAATCGCATCCCCTACGCCAAGTTGAACGCCAGGTACACCTTCGCCTCGTTCATAGTCGGGAACTGCAACAGGCTGGCCCATGCCGCCGCCCTGGGCGTGGCCGGTAACCCCACTCAGGCCTACAACCCTCTTTTCTTCTATGCGGGCACCGGCCTCGGCAAGACCCATCTGCTCCATGCCGTGGGGCACGTTGTGACGGGCCGGCCGGGAGCGAGGGTGATGTACGTGACCGGCGAACAGTTCACCAACGATTTCGTCAACGCGCTGAAAACCAACACCACCGAGGATTTTCGCCAGAAATACAACAGCCTGGACTTGCTCCTGATGGATGACATCCAGTTCATCGCCGGCAAAGAGCAGACCCAGGAAGTCCTGTTCCACACCTTCAACGACCTTCACAACGCCGGCAAGTACATCGTCATGAGCAGCGATCGCCACCCCAAATCGATGCCTCTTCTCGAGGACCGCCTGCAGTCCCGCTTCCAGTGGGGGCTCATCGCCGACATCCAGCCTCCTGACCTGGAGACGCGGCTGGCCATACTCCGCGCCAAGGCCGAGGAGCAGAAAGCGGAAGTTCCCCAGGAGGTCATCGATTTCATAGCCCGCAGGATACAGAAGAACATCCGCGAGCTGGAGGGTTCGCTCAACCGCGTTGTCGCCTATGCCAAGCTGGCCAGGGTACCGCTCACCGTGGACATGGCTTCCCAGTTCCTGAGCGATATGACCGCCAGTGTGAACAGGCGCAGCCTTTCCGCCGACCAGGTGAAAGGCGCGGTATCCCTCTACTTCCAGGTCGACCTGCCTCTGCTCACCGGGACGCGCAGGGATAAGCACATAGCGCTGGCTCGCCAGGTGTCCATGTACCTGCTGCGAGAGGAGCTTCAGAAGTCCTGGGCGGAAATCGGCCGCGAGCTTGGCGGCCGGGACCACACCACCATACTCCACGGTTACAACAAGATCGCCACCGGAATCAACATCAGCGCCGAACTGAGACGCCAGGTGCTGGAGATCCGGGATACCCTCTACTCCCAGAAGACCTGAGTCTCCCCCTACCTCTACAGCGCCTCCATCCCCGATAGCTCGCCAAAAGGCTCGGTCTTCTCGGGCCTGCCTCGGGGCGCCTCGAAACTATCGCAGCAATCGGCATCCCAACACTTAATATTCTCATTATATTACTTAAGTATTAATAGTAATAATAATGAAGTGGATAAGGTGGATGACGGATTGCCGGCACAGGGCATAAGCTGGCCGTCTCGTGGGGCTGAAGGGCAGCCGGATGTGGACGGCCCGGCCCGTATTATGTCAGGGCGGGTGAAATCACCGGGGCATGACATAACAGGTGATGGGTTATCCACCGTTTCCGGCACTTATCCACGGAACGGGCGGAGATATCCACTACGTTATGTTACCTAAGTGATTGGCAGAATGGGGATATCTTAACCCCATAGCCGGCTTCAGCACTGCGCGGGAGAGGCCGAACGTTCGGCAAGAGACCGACGGGTCTTGTGCCCCTGAAAGCAAGGTCTGCGGGCTGGAGGCGATGCCGGATTTGAGTGCTCCGCCGAATAGCCTTATAATAGCGGGCGAACAAATGTCTGCGAGGAGTTGGAAGGCCATTGCTGGACAGAGTTGAGATCCATGTAAAGGGGGGCGACGGGGGCGCCGGTTCGGTGAGCTTCCGCAGGGAGAAGTTCGTTCCGCTTGGCGGGCCGGACGGTGGCGACGGGGGCAGGGGCGGCAGCGTGACTCTGGCTACGGACTCCGGCCTCAGCACCCTGGATGCCTTCCGATTCAAGAAGCGCTTCCACGCCGAGGCCGGCAAGAACGGGGCCCACCAGAAGATGCACGGCAAGGATGCGGAGGACCTGGCGCTGCGGGTCCCGGTGGGCACGATAGTCTACGCCGTGGGCGGTGGAGAAAAGCAGCTTCTGGCCGACCTCGACGCGGTGGGCAGCCAGGTGGTGGTGGCCCGGGCAGGCCGTGGCGGCTGGGGCAACAGCCACTTTGCCACCTCTACCTATCAGGCGCCGGACTACGCCCAGAAAGGCCAGCCCGGCGAAGAGAAGAAGTTGCTGCTGGAGCTCAAGCTCCTGGCAGACGTCGGCCTCGTCGGCTACCCCAACGTGGGGAAATCCACGCTGCTGGCGGCGGTCTCGGCGGCCAGGCCCAAGATCGCTGACTACCCTTTCACCACGCTGGAGCCCGGGCTGGGAGTGGTGGATCTGGGCTATCGCACGTTTGTAGTGGCGGATCTCCCCGGACTGATCGAAGGAGCCCACCTGGGCAGGGGCCTCGGTCACGATTTCCTGGCGCACGTGGAACGGACCAAGGTGCTGATCCACCTGCTGGACGGCGCCTCCCCCGACCCGTTGGACGACCTGCACAAGGTAAACGCTGAGCTGCTCCTGCACGAAGCTTCCCTGGCGGAGAAGCCCCAGTTGGTTGCGGTAAACAAGATAGACCTGCCGGACGTGAGAGAACGCATCCCTGAGCTGAAACGGAAGCTCAAGCAAGAGGGCTCTGTCTTCTTCATTTCGGCGGCCACCAAAGAGGGCGTGAGGGAGTTGCTGGAGAAGGCAGCCGCAGTTCTCAACGCGGTGGCGCAGGCTGTCCCGGCGAAGGCGCCGGAGGTGAAGGTGTTCCGCCCGCGGCCACGCGGCCCGAGGTTCAGCGTCTCCCGAGAGGAGGGCGTGCTGGTGGTCTCCGGCGCTGTCCCTGAGCGCCTGGTGGTGATGGCCGACCTGGAGAACGTGGAGGCGCGTCGCCAACTGAAGAGGCGTTTGTCCCGGCTGGGAGTGGTCAGGGCGTTGACCAGGGCCGGGGTCAAGCAGGGGGAGCTGGTGCGCTTCGGCAACAGGGACTTGGAGTGGGACTGAGATGAACATCGGCGTTCTGGGCGGCACCTTTGATCCCGTGCACATCGGGCATCTGATCATAGCCGAGGACGTGAGGGTGAAGCTGGGGTTGGCGGGGGTGGTTTTTCTGCCTGCCGGACAGCCCTGGCTCAAAGACGACCGGTCCATCTCGCCGGCCAGACATCGTGTCGAGATGCTGAGGCTGGCCATCAGCTCCAACCCCTATTTCAGCCTCTCCAGAATCGAAGTTGACCGTCCCGGCCCATCCTACAGCATCGATACCCTGCCTCAGTTGAAGCAGCAGTTGGGCAGCGATGTAGCCCTGTACTTCATTCTGGGGTCGGACGCTCTGGCAGAGTTCGCACGATGGAAGGATCCCCAGCGGCTGATGCAGATGTGCGAGCTGGTTATCGCGCCGCGGCCGGGCCCCAAGCCAGTGCTCAAGGCCCTGGAGAAGGCCATCCCCTGCATATCCCAGCATATCACCTCGCTGGATACTCCGGAGATAGGGGTCAGCTCCAGCGATATCCGCCAGCGGGTCAGGCGGGGCCTGTCCATTCGCTACCTGGTCCCGGAGGCCGTAGAGGCCTACATCGACCAGAAGAAGCTGTACGCCGACTAGGCTGCGGCGGTGCGCGCATCGGTTCTCCTGCGTAGCTGTTACTCCGGCCCCCGAGCCGAAGGTACCGCACGAAACCGGCACATGGCGCGTTTCGCAGCGGCCGGAGGCGCAAATCGCCCTTGACCAATCGTCGCCGTATGTTGTATACTCTTGGGGTTTGAAAACCCTGAGTGAATGGATGTTGCCGAAGCGGGATGCCCGGCAACGTCCGAAAAATGGCTGGGAGGTGGCTTTCCGTGGAGAACTTCAATTTCCCGAAGTGTCAGAAATGCGGGAATGGCGATCTGGTCCCGCTGTCGGACTTTGGCAGTCAGGGGTCGCCGGTCCATTTCAAGGCATGGGTCTGCACTTGCCCCGATTGCGGCTTCAACATCAAGATCAGGAACGGCGACGTTTATTTGAATGAGCCCATCATGAGCGGGGCCTCCCACACTCCTCGCGTACGGTAAACTGCCCCATCCCCCTCCGAAGTGACTGCGTTCCCAGGTGCCGTCAGCGGCCGTGCTGTGCCCTGCGAACCGCAGGCTTCCTGGGCCCCGTTACTGTCCGGCCGGTACGCAATCGGCAGCCATCGGACGGGCTGCCGGTGCTCTTTCGACTCTCAGTAAACAACAGCGAGCTACTTCGCGGTAGCTCGCTGTTGCTGTGTTCCGAAAGGCGTTACAGCCCGCGCCAGAGCACGAATGAGTCCAGAGGCAGGCGGGGGCGGTCGAACTTGTTCACCGGGTTATTGGTATCCGGGTATCCTAGAGACAACCCTACCGCCAGGAGCTTGGACTCCGGAATGCCCACGACCTGGTGCACCAGGTCAGGGTATCGGACTACAACTGCCTCCGGGCAGGTGCCCAGGCCGGAGGCATGGGCAGCCAGCGCGATGGTCTGCATCATGGCGCCGATGTCCATCAGAACAGTCAGCCCCAGGTATTTCTCCATGTAGAGGATGATCCCGGCGGGCGCATCGAAGAAGCGGCCCATGGTCGCTCGCCATTGCAGTCGCTTTTCCTTATCCTCCCGTTTGATCCCCTGCGCCTGCTGCATCATCTCCAGCACATCGCCGCTGCGGCCTGTCTCCTTGGGGGTGAAGCCCGGCCTGGACAGATGCGGGGCATCGGGCACTCCGGCCAGGATTCTTTGCTCGATCCCGCGCTTGAGTTCGGCCAGTGGCGCGCCGGCTAAGACGGCGATCTCCCAGCACTGGGTGTTGCCCCAGGAGGGTGCGTAGCGGCAGGCGTCAAGGATCTTCTCGATCGCCTGGCGTGGGACGGGGTCCGGCTTGTAGGCCCGAATGCTGCGCCGGGTCTTGATAGCCTCTAGGACTTCCACAGATGATACCTCCTGTACATGTTCTGCGCCGGGGCCCCCTGTATGCAATACTCTACGCTTATGAGCGATGATTTGCTCTTCATTGGATGGGACGAAACTGGGATCGGCTTCCGATCGCCGTGGTCTAGTCTCAGTCCAGGGGGCGTCCAGGTGAGTTTCTGATAACTATAGCCACGACATGGCCAGGTGTCAAGGCTCCGCCGGGCGAGTGCACCCCAACTACACGTGCTTCGTGGCGTTCAGGGCGACAACGTCGCCCTGAACGCCGCCGCCTCTACATGTACCGAACCAGGCTACCTCCTGGCTTGGTTTCCTTCTTGATGAAGTCGCCCGCCCGGAAGCTCAACGCCTCTATGGTGTGCGTCGGATTGTAGCCGAAGTAGGTGGGGAAGACCGCCCCGCTGGTCACGAACAGGTTGGGCAGTTGGTGGGACTGGCAGTTACGGTTCACCACCGACTTTGCCGGGTTGTCGCCCATGCGAGCGCCGCCTACCTCGTGGTTGGTCGCCGGGGGGAAGGTGGTCGGGCCCCTGGCCACCCTGGAAGCGCCCATCTGACGCAGTATCCCTTCCATCTTGTCCTGGAGGAAGGCGCCGGCCCTGTTCTCCTGGTCGAAACCCTTGTAGGTGATCCGGATGACCGGAATGCCGAGAGCGTCTTTCACGTTGGGGTCGAGATCGAGGAAGCAGGCGTCGTAGGGCAAGGCCGGCAACTGGGCGATCAGGCCGCTCCTTCGGTTGAAGTACTGCTTGATGGCGTTCTTGTAGTCGTTGCCCCACGTTGGGGTGCTCGGCGGGACGGCAGCCACGCCGCCGATGGCCTGGCTGTTTCCGCCCAGGGATGTAATCGAAGCTCCCTCGATGAATCCCAGCCCGGTGTGGTCGAAGTTGTCCCCATTGAACTCGTCGATGGTCGAGTTTCCTCCGGT
>JAUSJJ010000033.1 GCA_030647705.1 Dehalococcoidia bacterium | reverse complement strand
ATATATGAGAGCCGAGAAGGAAGCGGGTCTTGTCGTCTATGATATCCCAAAACCACACCTTCACATCTTTATCCAGCTTCAAGACCGTTTCATCGGCGATCCAAACGCCCCCTACTTTGATGTTGGAGTACTTGGCTTCTTGGATGGCTGCCTTTGTGAAACGCACAACCCAGTCATAGACCGTGGAATCCGACGGGTACACATGATAGAGATGGTCTAATTCCCGCCTGATTTTATCGAGGGACAGTCCCTCATAGAACAGTCTGAGAGCCGTGGCTATGCGGTCGGGCGGGAAGCGCATCCCCGGTAAGGCGTTGTTCTAGGCGAAGGTATGGCCGCAGGCGCGGCAAAGGTAATACTGGTAGCCATCCTTTGTTCCGTACTTCACCACCTTCCCAGACCCGCAGAACTTGCAGGTAATGACTACGCTGTCGGTTGACGTGGCGCGGCACTCCGTGTTCGAGCGACTTGCGCGAAACGCGGGCGGACATCATAATAGATAATTGGACCGTCAGCAGGCGGAACAGGCATCGACGAGAGGGGATTCTATGCAAGATAGAATGGCCGCGGCCCTGAAGGGGCACAACGCCGACTACGTGGAAATCCGCATCGAGGAGACCGAGTCGACCTATCTGGAGTACCGAGGGCCCGACTTGGACAACATCGGCAGGAACGCCAGCCTTGGGGGAAACGTCAGGGCATTGGTCAAGGGCGCTTGGGGCTTCGTCAGTTTCAATGAGCCTGGCGACCTGCGGAAGTGGGTAGAGCTTGCCGTGGCGCAAGCAAGGCTTGCCGGCAAGGAAAGCAGCGCTCTTGCCCCGGTGGACCCGGTGCAGGATATTGTGGAGCCGGTGCTCAAGGCGAGCCCCGCATCTGTAGAGTTGGCTCACAAAAAGGCGCTTCTGGACGAATACAATGGCATTATCCTGGGTACGCCTGGAATCCAAACGTCGAATATCAGCTACGGGGACTCTCAGAAGAAAGTCATCTTCGTGTCGTCTGAAGGGACGCGAATTCAGCAGGGCAAGGTGGATGTCTCCGCGAGGTTCACCGCCATGGCCAGGGACGGCAGCGATGTCCAACAGTGCGGGCTGAGCCTGGGCAGTATCCAGGACTTCGGGGTTGTGGAAGGGCTCCAAGCCAAGATAGCCGACCTCGCCAAACGCGCCGTCGCGCTGCTCAAGGCGCCCACGGCTAAGGGCGGCGAGTACACTGTGGTCTGCGACCCGATACTGGCCGGAGTGTTCGCGCATGAGGCTTTCGGCCACCTGTCCGAGTCGGACTTCGTGTATGAAAACGATCGTATGCGGCAGATCATGGTGCTGGGCAAGAGGTTCGGGCAGCCACACCTCAATATCGTAGATGGGGCCGCGGTGCCGGGGCTGAGGGGCAGCTACAAGTACGACGATGAGGGCGTGAAGTCCACCAAGACGTATCTGATCACGGAGGGCGTGCTCACCGGCAGGCTGCATTCCAGGGAGACGGCGGCCAGAATGGGCGAAAAACCAACCGGCAACGCACGCGCCATGAACTACCAGTTCCAACCGATCGTGCGCATGTCCAACACCTATATCGAGCCGGGCAAGACCGCCTTTGACGAGATGATAAGCGATATCAAGGAGGGCATCTATGCACGGAACTGGTACGGTGGGACCACCAGTATGGAGATGTTCACTTTCTCCGCAGGTGAGGCGTATATGATCCGAAACGGCAAGGTCGAGGAGATGGTGCGGCCGATCGTACTGACCGGCAACGTGTTCCAGACGCTGGAGAACATCGACGCCGTGGGCCGGGACCTGGAGATGAGCCAGGGTGGCGGCTGCGGCAAGGGGGGGCAGATGCCGCTTCCGGTGTCCGACGGGGGGCCTCATATCAGGATCCGCAAGTGCCTGGTGGGAGGCAAATAGATGGAAGAGATTCTGGAAAAGGCAAGACGGGTTTCTCAATGGGCTGAGGTCTACTCCGTGTCACGCCAGGAAACCACCGCCGTCTTCGAGGCGAATCGGCTGAAGCAGGTGCACACTCGGAGCGGTTCGAGCAATGCTCTGAGGCTGGCGAAGGACGGCCGAATTGGATTCGCCACAGCGAACCGCAAGGATTCCACCCAGAAGCTCGTGGATATGGCGCTGGAGACCGCCGCCTTCGGCGCGACGGCCCGCTTCGAGCCTCCGTCGGGCGCGAGCTATCCTCAGGTGGAGGTCTACGACCCGGGCGTCGAAGCCATTCCAATCGATAAGATGGTGGAGATAGGTGAACGCCTCGTCGCCAGGATACGCGGCGCCAGTCCGGATATTCTCTGTGAAGCGTCAGTGAGCAAGGCCGTTTTCAACATCGCGGTAAGGAATTCCACGGGCGGGCACTCAGAGTACAAGAAAAGCATCTTCAGCTTCGGAATAGAGGGTACGCTGATCCGCGGCAGCGATATGCTGTTCGTTGGGGATGGTGAGGCGGCTTGTTTCCTTCAGATGGACCCGGAGCCCGTGGCGAGCGCTGTAGTACTGCAACTGCGCCGTGCGGAGAGGTTGGTCCCGGCCCCAAGCGGCCGATTGCCCGTGATATTTACGCCCGAAGCGGTGGCGGGCGTGCTCCTGTATCCTTTGGCTCTGGCATTCAATGGCAAGGTCGTCCTGCAGGGCGCCTCGCCTCTGGGAAACAAGAAGGGCCAGAGGGTGTTCGACCCCAGGCTTTCCATCTGGGATGACGCTACAGTGCCCCTGCGCGCGGGCAGCCGTTGCTGCGACGACGAAGCAGTGCCATGCCGGCGCAACGCTCTGGTGGAGAACGGCGTAGTAAAGAGCTTCCTCTACGATCTGCAGACTGCGGCCATGGCCGGAGTGGCGAGCACGGGCAGCGCCAGCCGATCTGGAGGTCAGCCCCGTCCTGCCACAAGCACCGTCGTCTTCAGCCACGGAGATACCACATTCGAACAAATGGTGAAGGATGTCAAGGAAGGCCTGGTGGTTGAGCAGCTTATGGGAGCTACGCAAAGCAACGTATTGAGCGGCGACTTCAGCGGCAATGTCCTTCTGGGCTACAAGGTGGAGGGTGGAGAAATCGTGGGGCGGGTCAAGGACACCATGGTCTCTGGTAATGTGTATGAGATACTGAAAGAGCTGGCCGGCATCGGCGCGGAGAGGAAATGGGTGGGTGGAACGTTGTTGGCGCCCCCGCTTTACTGCTCGAATCTGGCCGTGGCCGTCAAGAGTTAGCCCTGAGAGTCCGTATTCATCTGGGAAGGGTAGTGCGTGAAGCATGTCATCGGTCGTGGAAAGGTATTTGGAAGAGCTGAGTGACCCCGGCAAGCCGCTGGTCACCTCGAAGCTGGTCTATCTGTCGCTCATGAACCCGGCGGAGGTCTGCGCCTTCAGAGAGGTCTGGCGCGCCATCGACCTGCCGCGGCGGCAGAAGGTCGTCGGGCGTCTGGCAGACATGGCGGAAGACAACCTGCAGCTTGATTTTGAAGAGGTATTCAGGGTCTGCCTCAAGGACCCCGATGAGCAGGTCCGGGTCAAGGCCCTGGAAGGGCTATCGGATTGCGAAGACGGCAGCCTGGTAGAGCCGATAATCGACTTGTTGCAGAACGACCCAAGCGATTCCGTCAGAGCCGCCGCCGCTACTTCTCTTAATAACTTTGTGCTCCTGGCAGAGCTCGGCAAGCTGCGGGCGTGCGAAGCGGCTGGACTGGAGGCTGCCTTGCTTGCGGTGATCAACAAGTCCGGTGAGGACTCGGATGTGCGCCGGTGTGCCATCGAGGCCATCAGTTCGTTGAGCAAACCGGTGGTCAAGGAGATCATCCGGGAGGCTTATCAGAGCGGCAACCCGACGCTTCAGATTAGCGCGATCTATGCCATGGGCCGGAACTGCGACGCCGCCTGGCTCGGCCTGCTGGTGAAGGAACTGGAGAGCCCCGACGCGGAGCGTCGCTTTGAAGCGGTGGGGGCATGTGGTGAGTTGGGCGATCCGGAGGTGGTGCCTTACCTGCGCAAAGCTATCGATGATCCGGACATCGAAGTACGTTTGGCCGTGGTCACGGCTTTGGGCGCCATTGGAGGGAGCGAGGTCCGGCAGATCCTGCTGAGACTTGGCGGGCATTTGGACGAACGGGTCAGGCTGGCGGCCAGAGATGCGCTGGCAGTGTTGAAGACAGATAGCGAAGTCCTGTTTGAGGACAAGTGGGGAGAAGGAGATGAGTGACTACCCGAAGGGCAGGAGCAGGACTGACAGGGTAGCTGAAGACGCTTTGGGCGAGCGTGTGCAGAGGATAGAGGGTGGGCGGGTAGTGTTGAGGGAGAAGCGGGTGGCGGACGCTGAGCATGACTACGCCTGGAGGTGTGATCCTGACCTGGCCCGGCTGGACGCGGCCCAGCCGCTGAGGGCGCCGTTTGCGACGTTCCTGCGTCGCTACGAGGAAGACCTGCAGTATCCCTGCCGGGAATGGCATCGGCTGGGCATAGACACGCGCGAGGGCAGGCACATCGGCAATTGCGTGTACCACAATGGCGGCGGAAATGCCAATGAAGTCGAACTCGGAATTATGATAGGCGACCCGCAGTATAGGAACAAGGGCTACGGCGCCGATGTCATAACTACTATTGCCGGCCACATCTTCGAGGAACCGAACACGGACAGGATCTACCTCCACACGCTGGACTGGAACGTGAGAGCGCAGAAGTGCTTTCGCAAGTGTGGCTTTGTGCCCTGCGGAGAGATCGTTCGCGGTGGACATACCTTCATTATCATGGAGCTGCGGCGCAGGTGGCGGAGAGAGTGCAGGGCGGGCCCCGTCCGCAGTAGCGGTCAGGAGAAAGCGTAGGGAGACCCCAGTATTCGTTCTCAGTAAGGTGAGCCTCGAGGCAAAAAGTGAGGGTGGACATTTGTCCACCCTCACTTTTTGCTGGCTTGTTTGTCCGCGAACGCTTCTCTATTTCGAGGGCTGTGGCGGCGAGGGGTTGATCAGGTAGCCGCCCATGGTCTTGGGTATGTATTCGGACAGCTCTTCGCAGGTCCAGTAGCCCTCTTTCTTGATGATGCCGGTGATAGCCGCCATCTTCGAGAAAAGGCTGACGCGGTTGCCGGCTATCTCGAAGATGTAGCCGTTGATGTTGGCTGCCTCATCTGTGGCCAGGTAGGCGACGACTTCGGCCACCGCCTCCGGCTTCATTTCCATAATTGTCTTCCTGACTGACAGGGCTTCTTGGGTGATGGAGCCGGTGGCCGCCTGTCGGTCCCAGGCCTCCTGTAGCTCCTTGGACGCAGTCATTCTGGTCGCGGCAGCCGGGAAAAGGCCGTTGGCGGTAACGCCGTATCTGCCCAGTTCCAGGGCAAAGGTATACACCAGTCCCAGGATGCCGGCTTTGGCGGCAGCGTAGTTGGCCTGTCCCATGTTGCCCAGGGCAGCCACCGATGATGTGCTTATGATGCGGCCGCCACGCTTCTGTTGACGGAACATGATGCCGGCGTACTTGGAACAGTAGAAGTTGCCGTAGAGATGTACCTTGAGTACCGCATCCCACTCTTCGGTGGTCATGTTGAAGCTCATGCGGTCCCGAAGGATGCCGGCGTTGTTCACCAGGATGTCTATGTAGCCGAACGTGTCGACTGCGGTCTTGATGATCTTCTCCGCGCCGGCGGCGTCAGCCACGCTGTCATAGTT
>JAUSJJ010000005.1 GCA_030647705.1 Dehalococcoidia bacterium | reverse complement strand
GAATGACAGTCGTTTGCCGGCGTTGCCTCCAGTGTCATTCTGAGCGCAGCGAAGAATCTCGTCTTCATGCGCCTTCAGGCACGTTAGCGCTTGTTCTGCTCGCCGCTCTCCGGCCTGAGGCAGATGCGGTCCGGCTGGCATTGACCTTCGCCCATTATGCCGGCGCGGACCTTGTTCTTGAAGTGCCTCTTCACGAAGCTGAGCGCCTCGTCTTTGTCATCATCAATGATGATGCGCTGAAGCTCCATCATCTCTTCGTCGTTTAGCGTCAGGGTTATCGATTTGTTCATATTCAACCTATCCTGATCTACACCTTGCCAGGGTTGGGCGCCGAGCCATTCTTTGCCCCGGCCAGCGCCTCCTGCCTGAAATACCTCCTCTGGAAGAAGAACGCGACGTTCACCAGGCTGATCAACACGGGCACCTCGACCAGCGGACCGATCACGGCAGCGAAGGCCACACCAGACCCGATGCCGAATACCGCCACCGCCACAGCTATGGCCAGCTCGAAGTTGTTGCTGGCGGCTGTGAAGGCGATGCTCGTCGTCTTGGAATAGTCAGCGCCGATCCGCTTGCCCATATAGAACGAGACCAGGAACATGACCACGAAGTAGATCAGCAGCGGCGCCGCGATGCGCAGCACGTCCAGCGGTATCTGCACGATGAGTTCTCCCTTGAGCGAGAACATCACAACTATGGTGAATAGTAGCGCCGCCAGCGTAATGGGGCTTATCTTCGGAATGAAACGGCTTTCATACCACTCGCGCCCCCTGGCTTTAATGAGGAAGAACCTTGTAAGCATGCCCCCGAAGAACGGGATGCCCAGATAGATGGCCACGCTCTGCGCAATCTGTCCGATGGTGACTTCTACAGCAGTGCCCTTCAGACCAAACACCCCCGGCAGAACCGTGATGAAGATGTACGCATAGACTGAATAGAAGACTATCTGGAACACCGAGTTGAAGGCCACCAGGCCCGCGGCATACTCTCTGTCTCCGCTCGCCAGCTCGTTCCAGACTATGACCATGGCGATGCAGCGGGCCAGCCCGATCATGATCAAGCCCACCATGTAATCGGGATGCGGCCACAGGAACCCCAGGAAGACGATGGCGAGGAAGAACATGAGCACGGGGCCGATGACCCAGTTCTGCACCAGCGAGAGGCCCAGCACCCGCCAGTCCCTGAATACCCGGCCCATCTCCTCGTAGCGAACCTTGGCCAACGGCGGGTACATCATGAGGATGAGCCCGATGGCTATGGGAATCGAGGTCGTGCCGGCCGAGAAGAAGGTGATCAGATCGGACACCCTGGGCACGAAGTAGCCGAGCCCCACCCCGATGCCCATGGCCAGGAATATCCACAGCGTCAGGAACCGGTCGATGATGGAAAGGCCACGACTGGCTGGCTTCGACTCAGTGCTGCACATATCTTCCTATCCAACCCCGCCAGAAGCTATCTCTTCAAGAAGCTTCGTCACTCTCCGCCTTATGTCGTCCCTTATCTTCCTGACCTGATCCAGCGATTTACCTTTCGGGTCTTCCAGCGCCCAGTCTTCGGTCTTGATGAAACTCGCCGGGCAGACGCCTTCCGCGTCGGCGCCGCAACCCATGGTGATCATCTTATCCGCCTGCTTCATCATCTCCAAAGTGAGCGCCTTGGGTTTCTTGCCGGACAGGTCGATGCCCACCTCCCGCATGGCCTCCACCACTGTCGGGTTAACCGAGTCGGCGGGGTTAGTGCCTGCTGAGAATGCTCGCGCCTTCCCGTTGGCAAGCTGGTTGAAGAAAGCCTCAGCCATCTGGCTGCGTCCCGAATTGTGAACACACACGAAAACAACGGCCTTCATTCATCTCCCTCGCCTTTGCACCGTTTGACGCAGCCGGGGCCAACACGCTCGGCGGTACTGAGCCGCGCCTTATCCCGAGAGGCCAGCCCATTCCCATCCAGTCCTTGCCTTACAGCCTCAACCAGGGCAGAGTAACTGCCTTTCATGCCCTCGCTGTCAATCGAATACAACGACCACAGGCCGTCTCTTCGGAGCTTGAGGAAACCGGCGTCGTGCAGGACGCTCAGGTTGCGGGAAGCCCTGGTCTGGGAGATATCCAGCGCCTGCATCACCTCGCAGACGCAGCACTCCCTCTCCAGCAGCAGGTTCAGTATCCTGAGCCGGGTATCGTCGGACAGGGCCTTAAAGGCCTTCACGAGGTCACGCATGAGCATCACTTGCGAATATGTGCATATACGGTTGCAGTTTATACCAGAGGGGGCGCTTTGTCAACTTGTGGGCATCGACGTTTAATGGTAGAATCCAGTGCGTACGCGCCAGTCTGAGCATGTCTCAACAAGGCCAGTCCAACAAAGGAGGCACCCCTCCACATGACACAGTTTCCCAATCTGCTCAAGCCCATCCGTATCGGAACCGCCGAACTCCGGAATCGCATTATCATGCCGGGCATGGGCACCAACCTGGGCAACCCGGATGGCACGGTTTCCCAACGCCAGATCGACTACTACGCGGAGCGGGCCAAAGGCGGCGCTGCACTCATCATCATCGAAGTGGCCAACGTGGCTGCTAACGGACGGGGCGGCCCCAACATGATCGCTCTTGACCGAGATGACGTCATCCCCGGTCTGAAGACCCTGGTGGACGCCGTGCATCGCCATGGGGCAAAGGTTTCAATCCAGCCCTTCCACGCCGGCAGACAGACTCATCCCTCACTTACCGGCGGCGAGCTGGTAGCGCCTTCTCCCCTGCCCAGCCCGGTGGGCATGGTGGTGCCACGGGAATTGACGATCCCGGAAATCGAGGAACTGGTCGAGAAGTTCGGCCAGGCTGCGCGCCGGGCCAAGCAGGCCGGATTCGACGTGGTTGAGATCCACGGCGCACATGGCTACCTCCTCTGCCAGTTTCTTTCGCCGCTCTCCAACAAACGCACCGACAAGTATGGCGGCGATCTCCCCAACCGGATGAGGTTCGTCCTGGAGATAACAGCCAGGGTCAAGGAGTTGGTCGGCAAGGACTTCCCGCTCACCTTCAGGCTCTCCGCCGACGAATATGTGCCGGGCGGCCTCACCATCGCGGAGACGCCGCTCATCGCAAAGAGGATGCAGGAAGCAGGCGTCAACGCCATCTCAGTTTCGGCGGGCAACTACGGCAACATGCCCATGATATCGGCGCCGCCCACTATGCCCAGGGGATTCCTGGCGCCTGCCGCCGAGACTATCAAGAAGGCAGTCAGTATTCCGGTAATCGTGGCGGGCAGGATCGGCGACCCGCTCCTCGCGGAAAGCGTCATCGCGTCGGGCAAGGCCGACATCATCGCCGAGGGCCGCGCCCTTATCGCCGACCCCGACCTTCCCAACAAGCTGAAAGAGGGCAGGCCTGAAGACGTCAGGATGTGCACCTACTGCGAAAACTGCTTCGATAACGTTATGGCCGGCGGGGACATGGTTTGCTCGGTCAATGCGGCCACCGGCAAGGAGGGCGAATCCGCCATCACGCCTGCCGCGAAGAAGAAGCGAGTGCTGGTGGCCGGAGGCGGTCCCGCGGGCATGGAGCTGGCCAGAGTCGCCACGCTGAGAGGCCACAGAGTCACGCTGTACGAGGCGACGAATAAGCTGGGCGGCCAGGCGCTGCTGGCGGCCATTCCGCCATATCGTGAGGACATGATCAACTCCACCAATTACCTCAGCACGCAAATGTCCAAGTTGAAGGTCGATGTCCATCTGGGCCAGAAGGTGACGCCGGAGTTGGTCGCGGGCGCAAAGCCCGACGTCGTGGTCGTGGCCACCGGCGCAAAGCCAACGATACCCGACGTGCCCGGCGCGAAGCAGTCGCACGTGGTAACTGCAGCCGGCGTCATTTCCGGCGCGAAGACGACAGGGCAGAAAGTGGTCATCATTGGCGCGGGATATCTCGGTTGCGATACTGCCCTGTTCCTGGTCAAGAAGGGCAAACAGGTTACTGTTGTGGAGTCGGGGAAACGGCTGGCCCCGGACGCGGGCCGGATCAGCAGAGAGGTGTTCACTCAGAAGCTCAGGGAATTTGGCGTGAACGTCGAATTCCAGACCGCCGTCCAGGAGATAACGCCCGAGGGGCTGAAGGTAACCAGTAACGGACAGAGCCGCCTCATCGAGGCCGACACGGTGGTCTTCGCCACCGGGGCGCAGCCGAACAAGGAGCTGGCATCGAAGCTGCAGGGCGCGGCGCCCGAGGTAATCCAGATCGGCGATTGCCATGAAGCCGGACGCATCATAGACGCCGTTCATGAAGGCTTCAGGGTGGGACGAGAGCTATAGAGCGCGCCCCGCAATCCGTCAATGCGAGCGACCGCAGGGACTTGGCAATTCACTCTCGGGGTTCCGCCCGGTCACGGATTGCCGCCCCTTCACCTCGTTCAGGGTCGCAATGACGACCAAAACGCCGACGAATAAACAGGAGGCATCATTTGAAAAACGTGGAGTTCTCAGTCAAGGGGAACACGCTTACCATTACTGTGGACCTGACTAAAGAGTTCGGTCCGTCTTCTTCGGGCAAGACGATTATCATTGCGTCCACCGAGGGGAACTTCCCGCTGCCCGGGCGAAACGAGGTGGTGGGGCTCAACGTGTACCGCAAGAAGTAGCTCTGCCGGCTCTGGTCATGGATGCGGACCAAGACGGGACTCCATTATCCTTGAAGATGGCCCTGAGCCCACATCAACCGCGTCATCGCCAAGTCGTCGCCGCGAGCGCGCAGGTTGGCTGAGCATTACATTCAGATAGGGGGAGGCGTCATATGGCAGCAATACGTCAAGCCAATGTTGTCTGGGAAGGGTCACTGGCTTCGGGAAAAGGGGAGGTGAGTGCCGGCACAAGCAAAGCCTTCACCCGGTTACCCGTCACTTGGGGGTCACGTACCGAGGCGGCCGACGGTCGCACTAGCCCCGAGGAACTGATCGCCGCTGCCCATGCCAGTTGCTACGCGATGGCACTGTCGGGTGGTCTCGGCCAGGCGCATGTACGACCGCAGAGGCTGGAGGTCACGGCTTCTGTCACCGTCGACAATATTGATGGCAACTGGCGCGTTGTCTCCAGCGCTCTCAAAGTCCGCGGGCAGGTACCCGGCATCGACTCCGCCGCCTTTCAAAAAGCAGCCGAGGCGGCCAAGGTCGGGTGCCCTGTGTCCCAAGCACTGAAGGGCAACGTGGCCTTGAGCGTCGAAGCAACCTTGCAGGGACCGTAGGGCTTCGTCGTTTGCTCTTGGCAGGCAATAACCCATTGTTGAGGTGAACCTTTCGTTTGGGCTCGAAGGACGAGTGTGTCTTCTGGGGCGTTGTCTCATATCCTGCTCCCTCTCCGAAAGCAGCACCAGCTCCCAACAACCCTCGAACATTTCTCCAGACTGCTACATATTCCGTCTGTTACCCGCCCAACGAGGTAGCGGACCGCATGCCGCTTTCTGAGATATCATCGCTTTCGGCCCGACTGAGTTCTGATGAGGCTAGTACGGTTTGACGCCGCGTTGTGGTATACTGCTGCTGTCAAAACTGTCGCCAGAGTATGGCTCAATGAATCGGTATCGTCGCAATATAAGCCGGGTATTCCGTAGTCGGCGGACGGATCGAAGCATGGATGCTTCTAAGGCAGGTGTAGTGTCATGTTAGATGTTTTTGCAGCGTCCCCCGATTCGTGGATGTGGTTCAC
>JAUSJJ010000306.1 GCA_030647705.1 Dehalococcoidia bacterium | reverse complement strand
TACTCCATGCTGGAGCAATACCAGATGGAGGATGCGAAAGCTGCGCTCTTCGTGCTCAACTCTGCGGCGGAGACGGCCAAGGACGCGGTGGACAGGCTGTTACTTCCCTGTCTATGAAGTTGAAGGCGGCATTACCGCTATCACCTACGACCCGGAGGAAAAGGGCAAACGCATTCCCGTGTCTCGGTGGCTGGGCACGATGGGCAAGAGCAAGCATCTATTGATGCCGGAGCACGCTGAACACGCTTCAGGCGCTTGAGCGAGAGGTGGAGCGGCGGTGGCGGCGGCTGAAGGCCATGCACGAGCATCCTCTACTGTAGGGCGGAAGTCCGGAGGCGAATGATGGGTACGTTGCGCATTATCTCAAGGAGTGACCGGCCTTTCAAGGACCGGCGGGAAGCCGGCCAGCTTCTGGCCGGTGAACTGAGCAGTCTGCGGGGTCAAAAGGCGGTCGTGCTCGGCATTCCACGCGGCGGGGTGGTAGTGGCGCGGGAGCTGGCCGCGGTCCTGGACGCCGATCTTGACGTCGTCCTGGCGCGCAAACTGCGCAGCCCGGGGCGCTCGGAGCTAGCAATGGGCTCCGTGTCCGAAGACGGAAAGCTGTTTCTGAACGAAATGGTAGTGCAAGAGCTCGCGGTCGATGAGGCGTTTATCGAGCAGGAGCGGAAGGCGCAACTTGCCGAGATAGCCCGTCGCAGCGAGATGATTCGCCGCGTTGCGCCAAAGGTGCCGCTGGCGGGGCGAGTAGTCGTCGTAACCGACGACGGAGTGGCCACCGGGGCCACCACCCAGGCGGCCATATGGGCGGTGCGCCAGGAACGTCCGGCCAGGCTCATTGCCGCGTTCCCTGTGGCGCCCCAGGACACGCTGAGCAGGCTGGCCGAAGAAGTTGACGAGGTCGTCTGCCTGCGTTCGCCGCCCATGTTCTACGCCGTGGGGCAGTTCTATTTACGTTTCGAACCGTTGGATGACGAGGTTTTATTGGATATCCTGAAGGAAGAACGATCGCGGAAGGTCAAGCGATGAAATCAGGGGCGTTGGACAGGGCGCTGATACTGGCTGGAGAAGTGAAGCACATATTCGTGGCTACCGCTGACGTTCACGGCTGGCCCCACGTTGCTGCCGCGGGCAGGATAGCCCTGACGCCGGAGAACCACGTCCTCGTCAGCGAGTGGTTCTGTCCGGGTACGGTGGCCAATCTGCACGTGAACCCGCGACTGTCCATCGTGGTGTGGGACGCCAACAGGGACGCGGGCTATCAGATAGTCGGGGAGCTGGAGGAGATCAGGGACCTGGGCATGCTTGACGGGTTCGCGCCTTCGGTTGAGGGCAAGCGCCGGTTTCCCCAAGTGGAGCGGCAACTGCTGGTGCATGTGGACAGGATCATCGAGTTCAAACGGTCGCCGCATACTGACGTGGAGGACTAGGAAGTAAGGAGGATGCGCACGCAAGGGACTGGAGTGCCGTTGGAGGAGGAGTGCACGGTCAAGGTATCCGCAGGCAAAGTGGACCTCGAAGGCAGCCTGTGCATACCGAAGGGTGCTACTGGGGTGGTGGTATTCGCTCATGGGAGCGGCAGCAGCCGGCACAGCTCGCGAAACCAGTATGTGGCACGGTTCTTGGGTGAGGGGGGACTGGGAACCCTGCTGTTTGACCTGCTCACCGCGCAGGAAGAGGCGGTGGACGCACGGACAGGCCGCCTGCGCTTCGATATCAGGCTGCTTGCCGACAGGCTGGTCGGCGCTGTGGACTGGCTCAAACACAATGCTGATACCGCACATCTCGACATCGGCTGTTTCGGCGCCAGCACCGGAGCGACAGCCGCGCTGGTTGCCGCCGCGGAACGGCCTGACGCCGTGCGTGCCGTCGTGTCGAGAGGGGGGCGTCCCGACCTTGCCGGCCCGGCGTTGCCTCATGTCAAGGCGGCTACCCTGCTCATCGTGGGCGGGCGTGACTACGAAGTGCTGGTGATCAACCGGCAGGCGCTGGAGCGGTTCCGGGTCGAGAAGGAGCTGACGGTCGTGCCCGAGGCCACCCATCTGTTCGAAGAGCCCGGGGCGCTGGAGCAAGTGGCGCTGCTGGCCAGGGACTGGTTCCTGGCCCACCTGGGAAAAAGCGGCGGCGAGCCGCAAGAGCCTACATCCGCTGAGAAATGAGGTCCCCGCCAACGGGGAAACGCAGAGGGCAAGCCCGCCTCTGGCGGGTTGAAGGCCGTTTTCGGACGGTGTTAAGAAATCTGAGGAGGAAGTAATGTCGTTCAAGATCACGGAGGACTGCATTAACTGCGCTGCCTGCGAACCGGAGTGCCCCAATCAGGCTATTCGCGAGGGTGACAACATCTTCATCATCAATCCCGAAAAGTGCACTGAGTGCGTGGGCTTGTTCACTTCATCGCGTTGCGCAGAGGTCTGCCCTGTGGACGTTTGTGTAACCGATCCCAAGTACCCGGAGACCAAGGAGCAGCTCCTGGCCAAGTGGAGGAAGTTGCATCCCGGCGAAACGCCTGCCGCAGGGACATTTTAGGACTCAGTTGAGTTGACGTTTATGCGTATGCATGAGACGGCTTGCCATACCCCGGGCTTAAGCCTGGGGTATAGAGGGGCTTCACTCCGCTGACCCTGTAGCTTGGCAACCAAGGATGGCGCCGGTGACAATTGGAAAGTGCAGTCCCGACGTGTCGGGATTGCCGGGTTTGGGGGTGTCCCCCAGCCTCCTCTTTCCTCCCCCTCTCCTGCAGGAGACGGGGGGGGCCGAGGGGGTGAGCCCTCGAAGAACCTGTTCTCGTTGTAAGGCGTTCTCGAACACAGTTTAGACAAACGGGGTTGGCTTAAGAGCAGAGAGGGGGAGGTGACCATGTTCATCATCGCCAGCAACATTACTACCAGGACGAGAAAGGTCGCAGAGGCCTTGCAGCCGCCCGCCGAGTCCGCCGATGCACAGGCGCGGCAGGGCGTGGAGCGGGAGCGCGCCGCGTTTCTGGGGAACCTGGCCAAACAGTGCGTGGCCGCCGGCGCTGACGCCCTCGATGTGAACCTTCAACAAAAGCGCGACAGGCCAGAAGTGATGGAGTTCGCAGTGAGGGCGATCCAGGATGCGGTTGATTGCCAGCTTTGTCTCAGCGCCAACCGCGCGGATACCCTGGAGGCCGGCCTGCGGGAGTGCAAACGGCCGGCCATTGTGAACTACGTCTCTATGGATGAGAGAAGGCTGCGCGAGATACTGCCTGTGGCTGCCTACTACAACGCCGAGCTGGTGCTGCTCATCTCCGATCCGGTGGCGCCCTCCATGGCCGAGGACGCGGTGAAGGCGGCTGCAGTACTGGTGGGTGCGGCCAATGAGGCTGGCATCCCCAACGACCGGCTGATGCTCGATCCAGGCGTGCTCCACGTCACCACCGAGATGGGCCAGCGCCACAGCCGGATGTTGCTGGAGCTGCTTCCCGCTCTTGAGGAGACCTTTGAGCCTGCGATAAGAACGGCCTGCTGGATCAGCAACGTGTCCGCGGCAGCGCCGCGCCGGCTGCGCCCGGCCATAGACAACGCATTCCTGGCCACGTTGGGCGGCCTGGGCCTTTCCGCCGCCTTCATGGACGTTCTGAACAAAGATACGATGAGGACCAGACGTTTGATCAGCGTTTTCCGGAACGAGGTCATTTACGCCGATGCGGAGGTGGAGCGTGTCACTTGACATAAATTTCATGGTCGGAGGGGAGGCCGGGCAGGGAGTGCAGTCGGTTGGCTTTGTTCTGGCCAAGAGCATGGCTCGCGGCGGATACCACGTCTTCGCGGACCAGGACTACGAATCGCGCGTCAGGGGCGGCCATAACTTCTACAGGGTCAGAGCCGATGACAATCCGGTGCAAGCCCTGTCGGAGCAACTTGATGTGCTTATCGCGCTGAACCGGGAGACAATCGACTTGCACAGAAAGGAAGTGAAGCAGGGAGGCCTGACCATCTACGACGGGGACAAGGTCAAAGTCGATGGCCAGGAGCCCTGCTTTCTCAGCGTTCCTTTTGAGAGATTGGCCACCGAGGCGGCCGGCAACAAGCTGATGACCAATTCGGTCGCCGTCGGCGCCGCGTTGGGGCTGATCGGCTACGACTTTGACATCACGGCTGCCGTGTTGAAGCAGCACTTCGCTGGCGCCGGCGAGGAGTTGGCGGAAAGCAATGTCAAAGCAGCCAGAGCCGGGCTCGACTATGCCAGACAGCACGTCGGGCAGGCCACGCGTTTGGAGACGAAGCCCATCGCCGGCGCGCCCAAGCGGATGCTGCTCAACGGCAACGAGGCGCTGGCCCTGGGAGCGATGGCCGCCGGCTGCAAGTTCGTGGCGGCCTATCCCATGACGCCGACGACCTCGGTAATGGAATACATGGCCGACAAGGGACGGCGCTTTAACGTGGTGGTGGTGCAGCCGGAGGACGAGATCGCGGCGATGAACATGGTGGTCGGGGCCGGCTTCGCCGGTGTCCGCGCCATGACCGCTACCTCTGGCGGTGGTTTCTGCCTCATGGTGGAGGGGTTGAGCCTTGCCGGAATGACGGAGACGCCCGCAGTGATCGTGATGGGCCAACGGGCCGGGCCGGCCATCGGATTACCCACGCGGACGGAGCAGGGGGAGCTGTGGTTTGTGCTTCACGCCGGCCACGGCGAGTTTCCGCGGGCGGTGCTTGCCCCGGCTACCGTGGAGGACTGTTTCCACGCCGCGGTAAAGGCGTTCAACCTTGCTGAGAAGTATCAGGTCCCTGTGATCATCCTCACCGACCACCATCTGTCTAGCTCCTACAACACGGTCGAAAAATTCGACCTGGGGCAGGTGAAGATCGAGAGGGGCCTTCTGCTCTCGGAGGAAGAGTCAAACAAAGCTACTGACTACAAGAGGTACCGGTTCACCGAGTCCGGCATTTCGCCGAGGGGGGTGCCGCTGCAAGGCAAGGCGCTGGTAGTGACGGACTCCGACGAACACGACGAAGCCGGCCACATTATCGAGGATGCCGAGACCAGGACCCGCATGATGCTCAAGAGAATGCGCAAGCAGACAGCCCTCGGCGCCGAGATCAGCCGGCCGCGGCTGCACCAGAGCCAAGGCGCTCAGATGACCCTGGTGGGCTGGGGCAGCACGTACGGCGCCATCAAGGAGGCCGCGGCCATGTTGGGCCGGCAGGGCATCGCCGCCAACGTCCTCCAGCTCAGTGAGCTCTGGCCATTCCCGGCGGATGCTGTGTCCGCTGCGCTGGATGGGGGGAAGGCAAAGGCAGTCGTCGTGGAGAACAACGCTACCGGGCAACTGGCGCGCCT
>JAUSJJ010000301.1 GCA_030647705.1 Dehalococcoidia bacterium | reverse complement strand
TGTGTCCCCCGTCTGGACGAAGAAAGGCGGAATCTGACTACGATCGAGGGTCAGCCTCCGGACCTGAGCGCGGAGTTGCCAGGCTGCAGGTTCCTCCCCCGGTGCCAGGAGAAATTTGATGGCTGCGTACACGGCTATCCTGAGGAGCGCGAGGTAGGGCCCCGACACTACGTGAGCTGTTGGAGAGAGTCGCCTTGAACACGAAGGTCGCTCTGCTGGAGGCGCGGAAACTCACGAAATACTACAACGTGACCCGGGGGATAATGTTCTCTAGCGTGGCTCGTGTGAAGGCGGTAGACGGAGTGAGCTTCGCCGTGAGCCAAGGCGAAGGGTTCGGGCTGGTTGGCGAATCGGGTTGCGGCAAAACCACCACCGGCAAACTCATATTGTTGCTGGAGAAGCCGACTTCGGGTCAGATCGTCTTTTGCGGCAAGGACGTGGCATCGCTTACTGGCAAAGAACTCGCCGACTACCGGAAGTCAGTGCAACCGGTCTTCCAGGATCCTTTCAGCTCGTTAAACCCGAGGATGCGCGTGGGCGATATCATCTGCGAACCGCTGGTGGCCAGGGACTCTCCTCCGCGGGCGGCTGTGAAACAGCGATTGCAGGACGTGCTACAGGAGGTCGGTCTGGCGCCGAGGAGCGCATCCCTGTATCCTCATGAATTCAGCGGAGGCCAGAGACAGAGGATCGCTCTGGCCAGGGCATTGATAAGCCGTCCCCAGTGCCTGGTACTGGACGAGCCTGTCTCGGCCCTCGATACCTCGATCAGGGCGCAGATAATCAACCTCATCATGGGCATTCAGGAGAGGCACGGGCTTTCTTACCTGATGATAGCCCATGACCTCAGCGTGGTGAGGCACATGACCACGAAAACGGCAGTCATGTACCTGGGGAAGATCGTGGAAATGTCAGAGACCAGGGATCTGTTCGGACATCCGCTTCACCCTTACACCAGAGCGTTGTTGGCTGCCGTCCCCCAGTTGAAGCCAGGCAGTATGCAGAAGCTGGGCCTGGTCGAGGGCGAGGTGCCCAGCCCGCTGGACATCCCACCCGGATGCCGCTTTCATCCCCGTTGCCGGTTTGTCATGGCGATCTGCCGTGAGAGCGAACCTGAACTACGCATGGCTGCCGGCCAGCATCAAGTGGCCTGTCATCTGGAGTTCTGAAGCGCCGCGGGCACGATCCTTCGCGGCCAGCATCTATTGACTCGTGGCCCCGGCTGTCTGCCAGTAGTGATCGAGGACGTTCACCATGCGATCGGTGTGTTCCGGGCGGTAAGACTCGATCGGAGGCGTAGTAGGGCCAGCGCGTACGCTCAGTGAGATGAAGTAGCCGCGAAGATCCATTGCCGGCGGTTGCGGTCGGTCTCTCTTCAAGCAGGTGATGGAAGAAGGTCTGTACGTGTCGCTTACTGATTACATTGGCGTCGGCAGCGCCCACGGTAACTGCCCAACTCAGGAAGCGACGGACGTTATCACAGTAATACGCCACAGTTCTGGGCTTTGTGCACGTCTCCAGGTCATACTTGAAGCCTTCCAACAGCCATTCGGTGTCTCCCACTCTTGTCTGCACCATTCATCTTGGGGAGCCCGCCCGGGTTTAGTTGGTCTAGACTAGCTTCAGCCCCTATCTGGTGCCTGCTGCTGTTCAGCAGGTCAAGAGCCCAAGTCTCAGCTTTGTGGTGAGCCGCCAGGGAATCGAACCCTGAACCTGCTGATTAAGAGTCAGCTGCTCTGCCAATTGAGCTAGCGGCCCGTCTGGAGTCTGCCCGGCTAACCTCAGAAATGGAGTGATTCTGCCTGGCAACCAAGTAAGTTTATCAGAATCGAAGCGGGTCTGCAAGGCGCGGGCCTCAGTCACGATTCAAACGGCAAATCCGACGCGGGCGCCATCGCTCATGGCATCCACGATCTTGCGGGGCTCGGCACAATCGCCGGCTATGTGAAGCTCCTGCACCTTGCCCTGCAGGTCTGCGGCGAGACCTTTTCTGGCAGCCATGCCCACGGCCAGCACCACGGTGTCGGTCTCAAACCATCTCCTGATGCCGCCTTGCGCAGCGTTCACCCCGTTCGCTGCTATCTCGGTAACTTTCGTCCGTACCTCTGTATTGACTCCGAGTTTGACCAGCCTGTCCAGCAGCGGCTTCCTCAGCAGGGGAGCGAGGTCGCAGGCCAACTGGTCCAGCATCTCCACCACGGTGACCCTCTTGCCCTGCTCGGCCAGGTACTCGGCGGTCTCACACCCTATCAAGCCACCCCCGACTATCACCACCCGTGTTCCCACCAGGGCACGATTTCCCAGTATGTCCAACGCTCCTGCCACGTTGGCGCGCTTCACGCCGGGGATGCCGTCCGGCATGATGGGTGTGGCGCCGGTAGCCACAACCACGGCGTCCGGTTTCGCTTTCAGCACAGCATCGAGGCCTGCGTCCTGCCCCAGCTACGACTTGTCGCCTGCCCTCTGCGCAAGCACCTGCAGAGTGGGATTCAGCATGCCGATCTCTTTCTTGTGGGGAGGCACGCTGGCCGCCTTAAGTTGTCCGCCCAGGCTATTCTCTTTCTCCCAGAGAGTCACGTCGTGGCCACGCAGGGCGGCTACCGTGGCCGCCTCCATGCCTGCCGCGCCGCCACCTATCACCAGCACTCTCTTTGGCTTTGCGGTGGGCGCAACGATGTACTCGGTCTCTTTGCCCAGTATCGGGTTGACGGAGCAGCGGATATCTCCGGCTGCCACGCTGGCCATGCAGGTGTTGCAGCTCAGGCACCGTACGATCTCATCGTGTTTGCCGGAGGCTATCTTGGCCGTCCAGTGCGGGTCAGACAGCAGTTGTCTGCCCACTGCCACCAGGTCGGTCTTGCCCTGGGAGATTATCTGTTCCGCCACCTCTGGAGCGTGGATGCGTCCCACTACAATCACCGGCGCCGTCACCTTCTGTTTGAAGGCGGCGGCCCAGTCGGCGAGAAGCGCCTCGGGTCGATCGGAAGTTGGTGTAAGGAATCCGGCGAAATAACGTCGAGGATCATCCGGGCTGCCCACCGAGATATTGAAGGCATCCACGCCGGCCTTCTGCAGTTCTACTGCAAAGGCGACGTTGTCAGAAAGCGTGACTCCTCCCGGGACCTCGTCCTGCCCCCCGATGCGGTAGATGATGGGGAATCCCGGGCTGGTTGCAGCGCGCATGGTCTTGACGCATTCCAGGCCGAAGGTCATGCGATCGCGTATGTCTCCGCCAAAGCGGTCCGTGCGCCGGTTATCGAGCGGCGAGAAGAACTGGGAGGCGAAGTGCCCGTGAGCGGCATTCATCTCCAGGAAGTCGAATCCGGCCTCTTTCACCCCGCGTGCGGCAGCGCCAAAACGGCCGATGATAGTCTCGACCTCGGTGGTGGTGAGCTCTCTGCATGGGACGTAAGGGGGCAGGCCAGACTTGCCACCCTTGTAGCGGATGTCGTCCATGGCGGATGGAGCAACCGCATCTCCCCTGGTGTCCTCCAGTCCCGTTCCGGAGGGAAACCGGCTGGTGTGAAACAACTGTATGCCTATTTTAGATCCGGCCTGTTGCACGTCACTGGTGAGCTGCTTCAGCCCATCGATGAAACCGGCCACGCCGCCCGGCTTGCCCCATGCCGCGTCCGAGAAGAAGAGGTCTACGGAAGTGCCCACCATTATGATGGCGGCCACCCCCCCCCTGGCCCTCTCAACGTAGAAGGCGCGGGCGCGGCGGCTCCTCAGGCCGAGATTGACGAACATCGCGGGCATGACGACCCTGTTCTTGAGTTGGACGCCGCCCATTTGGATCGGTTCAAGCAGTTTCATTTCGGCCCCCTTTTTGTTGGAGTGTGGCAACTCAAACTGTGCTCGAAAATCGCTGTCATTATATGCCGAATCTGGTGGATAGACAAGATTCTGTGCAGAGGAGGCCCATCTGAGATAGACCTCTTTGACACGAGGCGATGGTTTCCTTGTGCCTGCCGCAACATCATTCGGTTGCACGAAGAGGTTATTGGGTAGGGCGCCGGAAGCTGCTATAATAGGGGCCAGGACGCGGTCTTCGCGTGCCGCGTTTGAGCCGGTCGTGGGCCTTTCGGCGGATTGCGCTTCATTCTCTTTTAGGGTCAGGGAGAAACATGGCTGAGCAACTGGGCAAAATCGAGAGGCCGGCGGTTGAGGGGTACAGGAGCGGCAGGAGGCTGCTTTTTGTGCCTCTTGTCTTCGCTCCGAAAGAAGCCGAGGCGGAATTGCAGGAGATGGTAGACAAGTACTGGGAGCAGGTTGAGTCCCATGTGGCCGGTATGGAGGCCAGGCTGGGGCAGGTGAAGGAGGTCTACCACGAAATGCTGCCGATCGGGGGCGAAGACGGGGCCAAGGCAATTGAAGAATTGAGCCAGGGCAGCTACCGGGTTGCCGGGGCCAGGCTGGACAACGGAGCCAGGCTGGAGCCCATAGAAGACCCGGAGTTGTTGGCAGAGTTCATGGACTGGAACAGGTGTCTAAGCGTCGGCTTGCAGAGCGAAAAGGCCCTGAAAACGGTCTACGACTTCTACGCGGAGGCCCACAAACGCAGAAACGAGCACATCGCGAAGAAGATCGATGAGACGTTGAAGGAAGATGACATCGGCATATTGCTGATGAGGGAAGGCCACCAGGTCCAGTTTGCCCAGGACATTCGCGTATTCTACGTCGCTCCGCCGGGACTCGATGAGATCAAACGTTGGGTCAGGGCGCGAAACGAAAGCGAAGAGCGGGAAGCTAAGGGTTGAGATTGTGGCGAACGGCCTATTCTGAAAAGGAAAAGAGGCGTCATGGGAGTCACGCTCTACAAAGAACCCAAACTTGAAAGCCCGGTATTGGTAGCCTCGTGGCCCGGGATCGGCAACGTCGGGCTTATGGCGGTCGATGCCTTGCGAGGCATGTTGGGGGCCGAGGAATTCGGCGAGATCGAGCCGTGGGAGTTCTTCTATCCCAGGAAGGTACTCATCAGAGGCGGTGAAATGAAAGAGCTGGAGTTCCCCTCCAGCAAGTTCTATTTCAAGAGGACTGAGAAAAGGGATATCATTCTGTTCATCGGTGAAGAGCAGCCCACCGAGGGAGGCCGGACTTATGCCCAGGGGACCAGCGCCTACGTCATCGCCAACCTGGTACTGGACGTGGCCTGCAAGTTCGGCTGTGGCCGGGTCTACACTTCGGGGGCGGCGGTATCGCCTATCCACCACGCGGTGAGGCCAAGGGTGTGGGCAGTGCCCAATAGCGATAGGCTGGTCACGGAAGTGACGAAGTACGACAACACAGTGCTGATGTCGGACATCGAGGGCAGGGGCGGGCAGGGCAACATCACCGGCCTGAACGGCCTTCTGCTGGGTGTAGCGCGCAAGAGAGGTATGGAGGCTGTGTGCGTGATGGGCGAGGTGCCGATCTATCTGCAGGGGTTTCCGCTGCCCTATCCCAAGGCGT
>JAUSJJ010000284.1 GCA_030647705.1 Dehalococcoidia bacterium | reverse complement strand
TCGTACGGGTTATGGACGACCCGGAGATAGGCGATCGCGTCCTTGACTTCCTTCCGTTCGTAGAAACGGGTGCCGCCGACCAGCCGGTAGGGCATCCCATAACGCATGAAGGCCTCTTCCAGCGCGCGGGACTGAGCGTTGGTGCGGTACATCACGGCGGAATCGGCGGCCTTGAACTCCTTCGACTTGATGAGCCTGTCTATCTCGCTGACCACGTACTGAGCTTCGTCCTGCTCGTTATAGGTTTCGGCCACCACGATGGGCGTGCCCGGCTCATTTTCGGTCCACAGCTCGCGCGGACGCCGCTCGGTGTTTTTGACGATGACGCTTTCGGCGGCCTCCAGTATTTTTTTGGTGGAGCGGTAGTTCTGCTCCAGCAGCACCACCTTCAGCTCCGGGAAGTCGCGCTCCAGGAACATGATGTTGCGCACGTCGGCGAAACGCCAGGCGTAGATGGACTGGTCCGGGTCTCCCACCACGCACAGGTTACGATACTTCCCCGCCAGCAGCTTGGCCAGTTCGTACTGAGCGATGTTGGTGTCCTGGAACTCATCTATCATGACGTGGATGTAGCGGTCCTGGTATTTGGCCAGGACATCGGGGTGATTGCGGAACAGGTGCACCGTCCTCATCAGCAGGTCGTCGAAGTCCAAGGCGTTGTTCTTCTTGAGCAGGTCCTGGTAACGTTCGTAGACGCGTTTGACCACCTCTTCGAAATAACTCTGCGCGACGAACTCGCCGGGGGTGAGCAGCTTGCTTTTGGCCGCCGAGATGGCCGAAAGCAGGGCTCGGGGCGGGTTCAGCTTCGGGTCGAGCCCGAGTTCTTGCAGGGTGCGTTTGAGCAGGCTGAGCTGGTCGCTGTCATCGTAGATGGCGAAGCCCCGGTCTATGCCGAGGTGCGCGGCCTCCATGCGCAGGATGCGGGCGCAGATGGCGTGGAAGGTGCCCAGGGTGAGGCTGTCCACGGCGCTGCCCAGGAGCTGAAAGACGCGCTCCTTCATCTCGCGAGACGCCTTGTTGGTGAAGGTGACGGCGATGATGTGGTAGGGGCTGATGCCGGTGACCTTGACCAGATAGGCGATGCGATGGGCGATGACCCTGGTCTTGCCGCTGCCGGGGCCGGCCACGATGAGCACCGGGCCACTGATGGTCTCGACGGCTTCTTTCTGAGCCGGATTGAGCCCGGCCAGGACATCCATGATCAGTATACCTCCCGCGGAGCGCCGAGACGGTCCTGCACCCCCGAAAGGAGGTATCCTGCGCCTGTGTTTCAGCGGCCTCGCAAAGAAACATTATAGCAGAGAGGGAGGGAGAAGGCGAAAGGCGGGAAACACCGTTTTTCTGAACGAGTACACTCCGTTGACAATCTGAGGTCGCAGGCAGATAATACAGCACGTAAACCGTGGTAGTGCCATAATGGGCAATGTAAGAGCCGTCCTGAAGAGGACGGCTCTTTCCTGTGGACTGTGAAGGGAATCGAGTGTTCCTAGCCCTGGTTATCTTCGCGCTGGCACTGGCGCTGGTCATGTTCCGGCCGAAGCCGTTCAACGAAGCTACCGCGGCAGCCCTGGGGGCTGCGCTGATGCTGGCGACCAATGTGATTTCCCCCGTGCAAGCCTTGCAGGTGCTGCAAGCCAATGCCAACGTCCTCCTGTTCTTCCTGGGCTTGATGCTGGTGAGCGCCGTGTCCGACCGGGCGGGCGTCTTCGAGTGGACGGCGGCCGGCGCGGTCAAGCTTGCCCGCGGCAGCGGGCCTGCGCTGCTCCTCATCGTGTTTGCCCTGGGCGCCGTGATCACCGCATTCTTCTCCAACGATGCCACCGCCCTGGTATTGACCCCCATTGTCTACATGCTGGTAACCCGGTTCAAGCTGAACCCCTTGCCCTTCGTATTCGCCTGCGCCTTCATCGCCAATACAGCCTCTGTGCTCTTGCCTGTGTCCAACCCGGTGAACCTGTTGCCCGTGGACCGCTTCGGGATCAGCCTGGGGGAGTACCTCCGCTTCCTGCTCCTGCCCAGCGTCCTGGTAATCGCGCTGAACATCGGGCTGTTCGCCTTCATCTTCAGAAAACAGCTTTCGACATCGTTCCACAATGTCGAATCCTCGAACTTCTCAATCAAGGTGGACTCCTTCTTCGTATTCGTCTGCTGCGGGCTGGCCCTGACCGCCGCCGGTTACGTGGTGACTTCGGTCTATCGCCTGCCTCTGTCCATACCGGCCTTGGCCGGCGCCGTGATCCTCGTGTCAGGCAGCATCGGTTTTGGCCGTTTCAGCCTGGCGCAGATGACCAGAGGCATCTCCTGGAGTATCTTCCTCTTCATCTTCAGCCTGGCGCTTCTGGTGCAAGGGGTAGAGAACGTCGGGCTCACCGATGCCTTCGGCAGGGCTCTGGCCGACCTGCCTTCGCGGGTAGGGGCACTGGGAGCCATCGTCTCCACCGCTTTCCTGACCGCATTCGGCTCCAACCTGATCAACAACTGGTCGATGATGATGGTCTCAGTGTCAAGCCTCGGCGCATCCAACGGCGCTCCCCCGGCCGACCACAGCCTGGTCTATGCCTCGATCCTGGGCGCCGACCTTGGGCCCAACATCGCAATAGTCGGCTCGCTCTCATCCATGCTGTGGCTGATGCTGCTCCGGCGCCGGGGGCTGGACATCCATCCGCTCCAGTATCTGAAGCTCGGGTTGATAGTGACCCCCCCGCTGCTCTTCGTCGGAGCTTTGGGCCTCTACGTCAGCAGCCTCATCTGGGGCTGACGCGTTCCCGTCAGCGAAAGCCTGCGTGAGGCTCCTGCAAAAAAGTTCAAAAGAGGCATTCGAGCAACGTCGGGAACCCAGGGTCCGGAAACGACTTTGAGTCGAGACGAAAAAAGGGGCAAAACTCGTACCCAAAACCACTTGACATAGAGTTCAACAGATGACAAAATTAGATACTAATAAAGATTGTATGAGTATCTCAATACACCAAACGCTCAAGGAGGACTTGCGAGTGCCAAAATCGGCCACAAGCATCAAGACCCAGGAATCCGACCGCACGGAGGAAGAGGCCCCTGACCCTCTGAGTAGGCAAAGCGAGGTAGGGGATCTGGACGAGGAACCTCCCGGTACCGCGCTTGCCGTCAATAAAAACAGGTTCCTTTCACATGTCCCGCAGGAGCAGTGGGACGACTGGAAATGGCATTTCCGGAACCGTATCACGACCATCGAGCAACTGGTCCACTACATTCCTCTTTCAGCCAAGGAACAGAGACGCCTCAAACTGGTCATCAACAAATACCCCCTCTCAGTCACACCTTTCTACCTGTCGCTGATCGACCCGGCTGATCCCGATGACCCCCTTAGGAAACAGGCTGTGCCTTGTTTCGAAGAGGTCGCTTTGGCCGGGATCGGCGTCGAGGACCCGTTGGGAGAGGGGCACGATTCCGTAGTGCCCGGACTGGTGCACCGCTATCCGAACCGGGTGCTCATGGTGCTGACCGACCTTTGTTCCATGCTTTGCCGTCACTGCACACGCAAGCGCGAATGGCGGCATGGCGGTTGGGTGCGCCCGCCGGCTCAGATCGATGCCATGCTGGACTACATCCGCAGCCACAAAGAGGTGCGGGACGTAGTCCTTTCCGGCGGAGACCCGCTCACCCTGTCCACGGCCCGGCTGGAGTCGGTCATCTCCCGGCTGAGGCAGATCGAGCACGTGGAGATCATCCGCATCGGCACCAGGTTCCCCGTGGTGCTGCCCCAGCGCATAGACGACGAGCTCTGTGCCATGCTGTCCAGATATGGGCCCATCTGGCTGAACACCCAATTCAATCACCATCGGGAAATAACGCCGGAGGCGGCGCGGGCCTGCGACAAGCTGCTCCGCGCGGGAGTGCCGGTGAGCAACCAGACCGTGTTGCTCCGCGGCATCAACGATACCGTAGAGGCGCAAACGAAGCTCTGCCACGGCCTGCTCAAGATAAAGGTGCGCCCTTACTACCTGTTTCAGTGCGACGAGGTGCAGGGTACCGAGCACTTTCGCACCCCGGTCGAGACTGGCCTGAGGATAATACAGGGCATGCGTGGCTATACCTCCGGCCTGGCGGTGCCGACCTTCGTGGTCGACCTGCCGCAGGGCGGAGGCAAGGTGCCCCTGCAGCCCAACTACGTGATCTCGCACACCGACGAGGAGTTGATCCTGCGGAACTACGAGGGGCCGCTCTTCCAGTACCGTAACCCGAGGGACCCCAAGCTGGGAACGGCCAGGCCGGCCCGCTCCAGCGGCAACGGCGGCAACGGCCGCAATGGGAGCAACGGTGGCAATGGCATTAAGACCCAGTTGGCCTTCCCGGACCTAATATCGCTTTCGTGAAAACGGAGCCTTAGCAGAAAGAAGAAGCCGGAGGAGGGATAATCCCCTCCTCCGGCCAGGGTTCCCGGCGGGGAAAACAGGGGCCAGTCAAGGTGTCGTGACCAGCGGCGGCGCCGGCACAAGGAATCAAGCGTGAAAATTGGGCTGTGCTACGACCTCAAAGAGGCGGTGCCTGTCAGCCAGGGCCATCCCGATGATGCTCTTGAGGAGTACGACTCCCCGGAGACCGTGGACGCCCTGGCTGCCGTGTTTCAGGCGGCGGGGCACTCTGTAGTGAAGCTGGGCGGCGGCCGGGAGTTCCTGGCCAAGGTCCTCCAGGAGCGCGTCGACTTCGCATTCAACATCGCTGAAGGGCTCGGCGGCTGCCGGAGCCGAGAGGCCCAGGTGCCCGCGGTCCTTGAGATGCTGGATATACCGTACTCCGGGTCGGACCCGCAGTGCCTGGCCGTTTGCCTGGACAAGCCGCTGGCCAAGAAGCTGGTGGCGATGGCAGGCGTCCATACCCCCAGGTGCCGGGTAGTCAGCGACGCACGCGAGTTGAACGGCCTGGTCGCAGACGGCCTGCCTCTGCCCGCGTTCGTCAAGCCCGCATACGAAGGTTCGAGCAAGGGCATCCGCTCCGGTTCCCGCGTGGATAGCATCGAGCGTGCCGTGGCCGTCGCGGAGGAGCTGCTGAAGCTGTACCGACAGCCGGTGATGATAGAGGAGTTCATCGCCGGTGACGAGGTGACCGTAGGCATGGTGGGCAACCGCCCACCGAAGATAGTGGGAATAATGCGTGTTGTGCCCAAGCGCAAGGACCCCTATTTCGTCTACTCGCTCGAAGTGAAGCGTGACTGGGAGCGCAGGGTGGACTATGAGGTCCCGGCCAGACTGGAAGCCGGGGCCATTCGGCAGATCGAGTCGTCCAGCCTGGCCGCCTTCGAGGTGCTGGGCTGCCGCGATTTCTCTCGAATGGACTTCAGGATCAGCCGTGACGGAACCCCTTATTTTCTTGAGGTCAATCCGCTGCCGGGGCTCAACCCCAGGAGCGGAGACCTGCCCATCATGGCCGGGAAAATGGGCTGGAGCTACCAGCGCCTGGTCTCGGCCATACTGAACGCTGCTCTGGAAAGGTATCCACAGTGCGTCCGAAGGTAGCCATTATTTACAACGACCCCGCCCCTTCCCGCTATCAAGACCTGGGAGAGGAGAAGGCGGTGCTGGGCGTCCTGGACGAGGTAGAAGGCGTCTACCAGTCCCTCGTCGAACTGGGCTACCCCGTTGAGCGCATTCCTCTTTCTCCGCCTCTGGAAGCAGTCAGTCAGACGCTCGCGTCCCTGAAGACGGACCTGGTGTTCAATCTCTTCGAAGGCTTCGATGGCTGTCCGGAGACCGAGGCCGTCGTGGCCGGCATGCTGGAAGGGCTCAACATACCCCACACCGGTTGCCCGGCCTCCGCGTTGTCCGTTGCAGTGGACAAGGGCAGGACCAAGGCGCTGCTGCAGACGGCGCGCATTGCCACCCCCAGATATCAATTGCTCGATGCGGAGACCGTGCATCTTTTCCACCTGGCTTTCCCCTGCATAGTCAAGCCTTGCGTGGAAGACGCCAGCCACGGCATCACCGAGGAAAGCTTCGTGCAGGACTTTGCGGCGCTGAGCCGGCAGGTGGCCAAAATCAGCGCCGCCTACCGGGGCAGAGCGCTGGTCGAGGAGTTCATGGAGGGTAGGGAATTCAACATCACCGTCATGGGCACCGACAAGCTGACGGCTCTGCCCATCTCGGAGATCGCCTATTCCCTGCCTCCGGGGATGCCCCGCATCCTGACCTTCTCCGCCAAGTGGGAGCTGGCGACCGTGTATGCCGATGGCACCAAGGTCACCTGCCCCGCCCAGATTGACCTCGAGCTGAAGACGCGGATCGAGAAACTCGCCATGTCGGTGTACAGGCTGCTGGGCTGCTCGGGCTACGCCAGGGTAGACCTGAGGCTCAACGGCAAGGGAAAGCCCCACGTGCTGGAGGTGAACCCCAACCCCGATATCTCCCCCGATGTCGGCGCGGCGCGACAGGCCCGGGCCAGCGGGATGACCTACAGCGAGTTCATCGAGAGGATCACATCGCTTGCCCTGGAGGGCACGAAGCTGCCGCTGGGCGCGTGAACCGATGAGCTTCTCCTCCGGCAACGGCTATCTCCTGTCTTCGTTCCTCATCCCCGACCTTGTTGCACTTGCACAGGAGTGCACCAACGACCCCGGCGAAAGGAGTCCCGTCCCGGTCTCTAAGCTATGAAACACAAGATCAGACCGTTAACCAGGGCGGATAAATCCGCCGTCATGCAGATACTGCGGGCTACTCCGGAGTTCACGCCTCCTGAAGTGATCGTGGCCGAGGAGGTGATGGACGCCTTTCTGGAGGACCCGCTGGGCTCAGTCTACCACATCGTAGTGGCGACGGTAGACTCCACCGTCATGGGCTACTCGGTCTACGGAGCTACGCCCCTCACCGATGGGACGTGGGACCTGTACTGGATAGCCGTGGACAAGAAGGCGCAGGGACTGGGACTGGGCAAAGCTTTGCTGACCTTTACCGAAGAGAAGGTCAAAGAGGCCAAGTGCAGGATGTTGCTCATCGAGACCTCCGGCAAGCCGGGGTACGAGAAGACCGAGGCTTTCTACCGCTCTCAGGGCTACCTGGAGATATGCCGCATCGCCGATTTTTACGCCCCCGGCGACGACAAGTTGATCTTCCAGAAGCTGTTCAAGCGGGGTTAGACCTCTGCCTCTCACGCAAGGTTGTCCTCTCTCCTGGAGGGAGAGTCCCGATTTTCATACGGGATTCCGATGCAGTCGGAAAGTCAGAGTGAGGGGGAGCGCATTCCCGCAGGGCAGGTTTCCTAACCTGCCCGTTGCCCCCAGTCTGTCATTACCGAGAAATCGGGAATCCAGGGTCCACTGGATACCGGCTGGAGTTTACCCCGTACTGCGATACGGGGCCGGTATGGCGGGTAGTGTGGCGGTCGGGTTGGCAAACCCAACCTACGATTTCATTCATCCTCGCCCCACAGACTTGCCCCTACCATCATGTTACCACTCGGGTCAACGCCGCGCCGCAGACAGGGAGAGCCCCTTCCCCGGACTCTTCCCTGTCATCCTGAGCGTAGCGAAGGATCTCGTACCCGACTCCGAAGGACGAGATTCTTCGTCGCTTCGCTCCTCAGAATGACATTCGAGACAACCCCCACCACCTCCGCTTTCACAACCTGTCCCTGTTGGGCTATAATCTACTGTATTGTCGCGCGGGGGAAGCATGTCGGATTTCGGCAAACAGAGATACTGCGGCGTGGAGGACGAGTACCGGATCGCCACTATTGACGGACGTCAGATCTCCGTTGACCAGCTCATCGCCGGCTCGCCCAGGTTCTTCTTCGATGAGGCGGGACATGTCCCCCTGTTCGCGCCCGCCGCCGAGCCTGATTCCGCGGGCGGCCGGATCTGGACCTGGTACGGCGGCACCCTCTACAACGACTACGATGAGCTTGGCACGCTGGTGGAGGCCACCACTCCGCTCACGCCCGTTGGCCCCGGAGTGGAGAGCCTGGTGGACAACGTGTTGACCCACCGGACGCAGCTCGTGGAACTGGCCCAGGGGGAAAGCGTGCTCGGAGTGAGCACCCATTTGAACCTGCTGCTGGACTCCCGCTTCCAGGGCAAGGACCTCTGCGACTTCACCTCTCAAGTGCCGAGCAACGCCTTCGCTTCAACCGAGGCCCAGAAGCTGGGTGCAGACATCGCCCTGATCGCCACGCACACCATCAGCCCGGTCATCGCCTATCTGCTGTTCAACCACCGGCCGCTGAAAGGCGCGCTGTACCGCCCCCGGAGGAACCGGCGGATGGAGCTGTGCCTCCCCTATGTTCCGGAGCCCGACCAGATGAGAGCGGGCTTCCTCTTCTGGTTCGCCGCCGTGGACGCCATAACCGACCTGATCAAGGCCGACTTGAGCGAGGGCGGCGACTGGGAGCGCCGGTTCAGTCAGCCCGACTATTACAAACAGGTGCTGACCAGATTCCCGTTCGTGGTCTCCGATATCAGATTCAAGCGCCCCTCCTACTATCTGGGGTACGAAATCGGCTCCGACATGGAAGAGAACGTCATGGAAAACGGCTCGAAGGCGGTGATCCAGACACAACGTGGGCCGGTGAACGTCGTCGAGCTGGCAAGGCGCTACGTGGAGTTCATTTCGGCCAGGCTGCGCAGCCTGGCTACGGCAGAAGAAATGGCGCTGCTGGACGATTTCCTTAATCGCAGAAGAGAGCTCAGCGTGGATGTGCAGGAACAGGCCAATGCCCTCCACCTGGGGCACGATTACGTACAGAGGGCGGCCGGGTCATGGCCGCGAAGCTACTTGAACCATCACCAGGTCGACGAGCTTGCCAGCGTCCATCTGAAGTTCCTGCGCAGTCCGTACCGGCTGCTCAAGCCCGCTTCCAGGGTTTCTCCGGGACGGCTGTTGAGGAACACGGTGAGGGAGCTCGATTGGGACTGCATCGACCTGGAGCTGGTGGAGGAGAACGAGGGCGCCGTGAGGCGATACCTGCTGGCAATACCTCTCGCTCATACTGACAGCTATCTGAAGCTGGAAGAGAACCTCAGCACTGTGCCCCAGTTCCTTGACGCCATCAAGCCGTGGATCAAGGACGTCGAAGAGATCGCGAACCCGCGCGCCATTTTCGCCTACGGCACTCTCATGGACCCGGAGCGGGACAGGAGGAGCTTCAGCGCAATCGTGACTTCGGTCAGGGCAGGGTACGCCTATGGCGAAGCTTACGATTTCGGCGATTACCCGGTCCTCGTGGAGCGGAACCGGACCGGCGTCGTACGCGGGGTGCTGCTTTCACTGCTCGATTTCGAAGAGAGCGCCGGCAAGTTCGACCTCTACGAGGGCTGCCATCAGCCGAATCCCCAGTTCGTAAGGGTACTCAGGCAGGTAATGCTGGACAACTTCGAAAATACGTTGTCCTGGGTCTACGTCGGTAACGGCAACAACCGGCTGGTGAGGGAGAAGCTCAAAACGGCGCCGCGTGTCACGGGCCTGTGGGCCAAGGGCAGCATGCGCACAGGCTGAGACGCCTGAAAGGGTTTTTCGGAGCAGATTGATATCTCGGTCTAGGAGGAACACTATGTCCCAGGTAATGACAGTCACCGGAGCGGTATCTCCGGAGCAACTGGGCGTCACCATGTGCCACGTCCACGTCCTGCTCAACCTGCTATGCCAGCAGACGCCGGCGAGGGAGGCATCCAGGATGGCCCTGGCGGACAAGCCGCTGACGATGGACATCCTCGGCATAGTCCGCCGGGATGCCGGCCTGGTGAAAGACAACCTGATCCTGGGTGACATCGACGAGGCGATAGCCGAGCTGATGCAGTACAAGATGGCCGGAGGCAGCACCGTGATCGAGGTCGGCGTGCCGGGGATAGGGCGCGACCCTGTCGGGCTGGCCAGGGTGTCACGGGCCACCGGGCTCAACATCGTGTGCAGCACCGGCATGTACATCGCCCGCGCTCACCCGCCGTACGTGAAGAAGAAGAGCATCGACGATCTGTGCCGGCAGATGGTGCAGGAGATCACGGAAGGCATCGGCAACAGCGGCATTCGGGCGGGCGCCATCAAGGTAGCCATGAGCGGCAGGTCGGCTGAGGAACCGTTCACCGAGGACGAGGAGAAGATACTGAGGGCAGCCGCCCGCGCACAGGCCAGGACCGGCGTGCCGCTCACAGTGCACCCCAATTTCCAGGGCAAGCACTGGAGTACCTACCTGGACATCGTCGCCAAAGAAGGCGCCGACCTGAACAAGTTCTTCGCCAGCCACATGGAGTTCTACTCTCCCGACACCGAGTACCAGAAATCGGTGCTCGAACGCGGCGTTTACGTCAGCTTCGACCAGTTCGGCCACGAGGAGTATATGGACGGCGCCGCCCCCGGCTCCAGTTTCCCCCCGGACAAGTACCGGGTCAACAGCATCCTGGAGCTGGTGAAGGCGGGCTACGCCAACCGGATAGTCCTGGCCAACGAGATCGCCATCAAGTGCGGCTACAGGAAGTACGGCGGACACGGCTACGGCCACGTCCTGGAGAACATAGTGCCGGAGCTGAGGTACAAGGGCGTCACGGAGGAGCAAATCAACGCCATGCTGGTGGAGAACCCGAAGCGGCTGCTTGCCGTGTAGAGGGCAGCGGCATGGCGCTGGACAGGCAGATATACCTTGACTAGTACTTGATTGCACAAATCAGCGTAATGGCTCCCCGGTACGGGGCTGGCGGGAGGGCGACCTCTCTCCTACCCTCTCTCCGCACGCAGAGAGAGGAACTGCAGAACAGAAGCTGGATTGCAGCTTCCCTCTACGTTACAGCCTCCCCCGTGCAACGACACGGGGGAGAGGGATAAGAGGGTGAGGTCGAGGAAACCGTAACGCGAAATGACGCAACTTAGTACTAGCCCGCAATCGAGTG
>JAUSJJ010000028.1 GCA_030647705.1 Dehalococcoidia bacterium | reverse complement strand
CTGCAACAGCTCAAAGTAGACTCCACCCGTCTTCTCGGGATCGAGAAAAGCATGGCCCAGAGGCCCCTTCCACCCCCACTGCACCACCCCCACGCCTCGCTCCGCCAGCCGGGCAACCGTCTGCTCTATGCTCTGCACATCGACAGCAATATGGTGGACGCCTTCTCCCTTGGCCTCGAGTTGCCGTGCCCAGACGCTGTCGCCCTTGATCGGCTGGACCACCTCCATCTCGATGGCTCCAAAGTCGGCAAAGGCAGCCTTGATCGTCTGGGCATTGCCCACCTGCATTTCGTCCTTGCTCCAGACGACGTCGTAGGTGCGCCATGGCTTGATCTCCAGCACGTTGGAAAGGGTCTGCAGGGTCTTGTCCAGGTCTTTGCACACCAGGCAGATCTGGCTGGCCGAAGGCAATATGAACTCACGCTCAGGCTGGGACATAGGAAACCTCCTTAATGTTGATGAGCGGGTGACGTACCTCACCCCCCCCGTATCAGAGCCTGTCCCGTACTTGAACGGGATACGGGGCAGGCTCTGACCCCCTCTCCGCAAGCGGCGAGGGGGAAGAAAGACGAAACGGGGGACACCCCCAAACCCATCGCGTGTTGACTGCACCACTTCACTAGATTGCCGGTTCACACCTGACGGCGAGAGTCAGTATCCAGACAGTAGAAGCATCCCTTCTGGATTCCGGCTTTCGCCGGATTGGAACGAGGCGTAACTAATGTTTGATTGGCAAACACTACGCTACAGCGCCGCGGTAATCTCCGGGAGGTCGGCGTCGGTGGTGATGCCGCCCTCGGCCAGCGCATTCGCGATCTCGTCGTCGCTGACCTTCAGAAGGTCCTTGAGAACATACTCGTTGTGCTCCCCAAGGGTCGGCCCCCCGAACACGATCTGGTCCGTCTTGGACATCCTGAAAGCGCTCGATCTGACACGGTGGAAGCCCAACTCGTGGTGCTCGACAAGCCGCAGAAAGTCCTGGTGCTTGAGATGGGCATCCTCCATGAGGTCCCTGGTGCTCATGACGGCGGAGGCCGCGATACACTCGCTTTGCATCATCAACTCCACCTGCTCCGCGGTATAGTCGATTGACCATGCGCCGATAAGTGCGTCAAGCTCGTCCTCATTCTCCTTGCGCCCCACCAGGGTGGAGAACTTCTCGTCGACGGCCCACTTTTGTCCCATTAGCCTGGCGAAAGCCTGCCACTCCTCGTCGGTGAACACGCTGATAGCGCACCATCGGTCCTTGCCCTTGCAGGGATAGGCGCTGTGGGGGGCTGCATGAGGATGGCGGTTGCCCAGACGCTCCTGGACCCGCCCGTTGGTGAAGAAGTCTGTGATGGGCGTGGCCAAGAAGTGGCAGCTTGTCTCGAACTGCGACTGGTCGATGTACTGCCCCTCTCCCGTCCGTCTCCGGTGGTCCAGCGCAGCCATCAGGGCCACTGCGCCGAACCTGGGTGCAATGAAATCGGTATAAGCGCCCTGGGTCGGCGTCGGCTCGCGGTCAGGCCAGCCGCAGAGGGAGGTGAACCCGGCGATCGCCGTTGACTGATAGCCGAAACCAGCGAAACTGGCATAGGGGCCTGTCTGGCCCATCTGACAGGTGCTGACGTAGACCATGTCGGGACGCTTCTTTGCCACACTCTCATAGTCCAGTTCCCAGCGCTTCGTCGTTCCGGGGGTGAAGCTCTCCAGCATGACGTCCGCCCACATGACCAGTTTCCAGGCGATGTCTCTGCCCGTGGGTTTGTTCAGGTTGATGCTCAGGGAGTAGACGCTGTTGTTGATCTCGCGGAACCAGGGGCCGCTGTTCACCCCGGGGATGCCGTCCTTGAACGGGGTCTGCAGGCGGATGGTATCCGGGCGAGTATGGCTCTCCACCCTGACCACCGTAGCGCCCTGATTAGCCAGGTACCTGGCGTGAAACGGGCCCACACCCACCCAGGCGAAGTTGGCCACCTTTATTCCTTCCAGAGCATACTTCCTCGACATGGGTAACCTCCGATCAGATCGCAGCGTTCCGCTGCCCGGGATGCCGGAGACAGCTAGTCCCCGCCCTGTTAGCTCCCCTCTTGCTGGCCGTGATTGTACCACACGCACCCCAGGGTCAACAACATCCCACATCCGCCGTCTCGATGTGGCGACCTCTGCCCTCTGTCGATAGCCCGGACCTCAAGACACCGGTTCCTGGTTAAACGCAAGAGGCACACGCGCAGTCCGCGCCAATCGAACTGGCTGTCGAGGGCTTACAGAACGCTCGTTAAGTCGACCTAATATGTGTAATATTCCCCCGATGTGCCATCACGCGTTTCTCCCGCCCTCCGCTTCAATGCAACAGTGGCGCGTCATCATAGAGGACACCAAATCACTGAAACGGGCCGACTCAATCATCTGTTGCAGTGTTGACGCGATACAGGATTCAAGCATACGATGTAAGTTCAGACTGGTGGTTCTATGTCATGTGGCTGAAGCGTAAGAGCGGTCCAGATAACGTATCTGAACGCCGGCCGGACATGTGAGTTCACCCGAAGGCTCCCGAAGGCCAGTCTCAGACAGCTTTCATTGTCCTTTTGTTTTCCTCAACGAAAGCGCGTAGCTTGTCGCATTGAATGAGCCTCTGTGCACGGGCGCACGTCGGAGAACACGTGGGCTTTCTGAGCAACCTGAGCTTGCAACGAAGAATGGGTCTTCTCGTGCTCGTTGCCGTGGCCTTGGGCCTGGCGATGTTCAGTTGGCTGAGCATAGAGTCGATGAACGACAGCGCTCAACGCACCCTCGATGAACGGCTCACCGTCGCCCGCATAGTGGCCAGCCACCTCGATGAAACGCTGGACCACACCCTGGCACAACTTCAGAACCAAGCCAACTACAGCGCCGCCGAACCGCTCAGTCCGGCGTCATTTCACGCTCGCTCCGGTGCTCTGCTATCCCTGCTGACCAGGTCCGGCATTGCCGTCGAAGGCATTTTTCTCCTGGATCCCGAAGGAAAAGTCCTGAGCGTAGAGCCTGACCAACCGGCTGCCGTAGGATCGGTCCTCCCAGGGTATGACGGTATCGAAGCGTATCTCGACAAAGGTGAGTCGAGGATATCCACCCTGGTGGACGCCCCCATGACCGGCGAGCCAGTGGTTTTTGCCTATGCCCCCATTATCGATTCAGCAAACAAGAAAACAGGCGCCATCAGCATCGCCATAGACGTCAGCAGGTCAAGTATCGGCGGCTTCATCAAGCCTATCAGGCTGGGCAACACCGGCTACATTGAAATCGTAGACAGCAGTGGCCTGGTCCTGGCCAGGACGGAGCCGGGGCAGCCGCCGGCCGCTTTCGAGAAAAGCGACCATCCGGGCCGCTTTGCCCAGTTGATGGCGGAAGGAAAGGCGACGGTCCGGACCTGTCACGTCTGTCACGGCAGTGAAAGCCAGATCCAAAGACGCAAAGATGTCCTCGCCTTCGCCCCACTCTCCAATGCACCCTGGGGCATCGCCATACGGCAATCGGAAGATGAAGCCTTCGCCCTCACCGAACAGCTCAAGAAGAGGTTCTTTGTCCTGGGAGGGATAGTTGTGGCCGGAGTTGTCCTGGTGATGTGGGTGATGCTGCAGGACATCGTGGGACCGATCAAACAGCTTACCGCCGGCGCAACGAGGGTCGCAGCAGGGGACTTCAAGGCGCTCGTGCCTCTGCGACGCCGCGACGAAATCGGGCAACTGAGCCGCGCTTTCGCGGGAATGGCTGACGATCTGGCCAGGGTGCAGGACGAACTTGTGGCCAGCAACCGTGAACTCACTGCCCTGAACTCCATGGCTGCCACGGTGAGCCAGTCGCTGGACCTGGAAGATATCCTGATCAAAGCCTTGCAGAGGCTGATGGAAGTAACGGGGGCCGAGGCAGGGTGCGTGTTTCTGGGCGACCTGGAGACCAAGAAGATGAAGCTGGCAACGAGCATCGGCGCTTCGGACCTGTTTCGTTGCGAGCAATCGGAGTCTGCGTTCGCCCAATGCGCCTGCCACCAGGTGCTGCGTTCGGGCCGCACCTCGCTGGCAAACGATGTCACGCTGTGCCCAGCGCTTGGGAACAAGCCGACGACTTCAGAGCAAGCTACGAGCTTCGTGAGCGTGCCCCTCAAGTCCAAGAAGAAGGTGCTCGGCATCATGAACTTGGCCTACTCCGGCGATAGCCACCTGACCGAACGCGACCTGCGCCTGCTCGATTCTATCGGGAGGCAGGTAGGCCTAGCGGTGGAAAACTCCTCTCTCTATCTGGATGCGAAGCGGCACGAGGAGGTCCGGGGCCAACTGCTCACAGCCCTGATCAGTGCCCAGGAGGACGAACGCAAGCGGCTGTCCAGGGAGCTTCATGACCAGGCGGGCCAGTCCCTGACCAGCCTGGTCATGAGCATAGACCATGCCGAAAGCGCGGCCCTGCCGGAGCAAGCGGAGCTGCGGAAAAGGCTGAGCCGCGCCAGAGCCATCGGCAGCCACCTCCTGGAGGATATGCGCCGCATGATGCAAGACCTGCGCTCGTCCGTAATCGACGATCTCGGCCTGGCAGCCGCGATCCGTTCGCACGCTCAAATCAATCTCGAGGCCGCAGGAGTCGCTGTTGAATTCGAGGCCACAGGCCTGAACCGGCGTCTGTCCCCATCGTTGGAAACCGCCCTGTTCAGGATTGCCCAGGAGGCCATGTACAACATAGTAAGACATGCCCAGGCAACCACAGTGAAGATCAAGCTGGAGGCCGAAGACCACAAGGTGCTGCTTTCGGTGGAAGATGACGGGCGCGGATTCGAACTGACGGACTCTTTCTTCGGCCCCAACGGCGGCAAGCGGTCTTTCGGGCTGCTGGGAATGCGAGAACGGGTCACACTGCTGGGCGGCAGATTCAGCGTCAGGTCAGAGGTGGGCAGAGGCACTCACATCATGGTCGAGGTCCCGGTAGACAACTGAGACCCGGCAAAACCGGCGCAGCGTCCGGTATGGCAAAAATCAGCCCAAAGCAAGTGCATCCAGGGAGGACGCCATGGGACAGACGATGAGAGTATTGATAGTCGATGACCACGCCTTGATCAGAGACGGCATCCGGGCCATGTTGGAGTCCCTGCCTGACATCGAGGTGGTTGGCGAAGCCGCCAATGGTCAGGATGCCATCGAGAAGACCCGGCAGCTCCAACCGGATATCGTGATGATGGACCTGACCATGCCGGGCATGGGCGGACTCGAAGCCACCCGGCACATCAAGAAAGAGAGCCCCGAGGTCAAGGTGATGGCATTGACCATGCACGAAAACGATGAGCACTTCTTCCAGATCATCAATGCCGGTGCATGCGGCTATTTCATCAAGGGGGGCTCCTCGACCGAGCTTATCGCCGCCCTGCGGACCGTCTGGCAGGGAGATGTGTTCCTCTACCCTTCAATGGCCAAGAAGCTTCTCGGCGACTACCTGAACCGGGTCCGCATGGGCAAAAACCAGGAAAGCTACGATGGCCTGACCGAAAGAGAAAGAGACGTGCTCAAGCTCGTTGCCGAAGGCAAGGCGAACCAGGAGATCGCCGACATCCTGGTGATCACCGTCAGCACCGTGCAGACGCATCGCGCCCACGTTATGGCTAAGCTGGGCCTGCACAGCCGCACCGAGCTGGTGAAGTATGCCCTGCGCCGGGGCATCATCTCTTTGAACACCTGAACCCGCCAGGTCGCATATCCTGCGAACGCATGATAACAGGGTACACAGTTCCTCCGATGCATCCTCTATCCCTGGTATTCCAAAGATCATAGGTCGATTTTCAACAGCTACCTCCCCCAGCGGATTCTCAACCGGACGCCAACGCCTTACACTTGAAGAACGAACAAGCGCTCTCCAAATTTTCGACAGGCGGTGCGTCTTATGGAGAATCGAACGATACGTGTCCTTCTTGCCTCAGCCAACCCGGACGTGCTGCGCATGCTGGCCGAGGTGGCCAGAGACGAGCCGGGGACCCAGATCGTGGCCCAGGCGACAAACGCCATTCAGGCCGCCGCCCTGAGCAGCAGCCTGCGGCCGAACGTGGTGCTGGTAGACGCGGAACTCCCCCATATTTCGGCTTCGAATTCCCTCCGCCTGTCGCGAATAGGCGGCCTGGACGCCGCCATCGGCATCTGCCAGGAGCTGCGCAACACCCCCGTAGTAGTGCTGAGCAACTGGAGAGAGGCCCTTTCCCAAAGAACAAGCGACGAACAAAGGATGGAGTTATCCCTGTACCGTGAGACTACTGCAGGCAGCAGCCGGATCACACTCACGGACCTGGTCAATCGTCCCGTCCAAGAGAATCCCCTGGTCTTCGCCGGGCTGGTGGCAAGGGAGACGCCGCGGCCCAGGCGCCGGTTGCTGGAGTTCTGCACGAGGACGATACCGCTGAGCATCCTGGGGATTATTGGAGGGCTAGCGCTGATGCTCCTCGTCGTCACGCCTGCCGCCGGATTGGTTCTGGCCATGATCGGAGGACTGGGGCTGTTTGTCAGCCTCGCTGTCAAGACGATTGCCGCCAGATTGTCCAAGCCTCATGCCGGCAGTCTGGAACGTGAAGTAGCAGGAACAGAGAAACGGGAGGCGAGAACCGATGGTGTCGAAGCGAGTGCTAAAAGAATGTCCCGTGTTTGAGCCCCTGGCTGAAACCGACCTTGAGAAGATTGCGGCTTTCACCGAATCCAGACAATACGAGGCTGGAGCGACCATTTTCACCCAGGGGACCCCGGCAAGAGAGCTAATCGTCCTGGCGAAGGGCAAGGTAGCCCTTCAGATGCAACTGCCGACGTCGAAAGACAACCTGGTCAAACGAGTGACCGTGGACATAGCGGCAAAGAACGACCTCATCGGCTGGTCGGCGGCTGTGGGTGAGCGCCTATATTCGTTGACCGCGATCTGCCTGGAGCAGACTACCGTTGCGGCCATAGATGGTCTCAAGCTCAAGGCCCTGATGCAGCAGGACGCCCGTACCGGCTACCACGTCTTGAGCCGCCTTATCGAGGTTGCGGCTTCCAGGCTGGACGAGACCAGGCAGGTCCTGGTCAGCGAAAGGTTGAGCACCGTACAGAGCTGAATCCCGGCTGCGAGCCGGATCGAGCGAAATCGGATCTACCATTTCTGCGGACAGAAAGGAATCGGACTATGGGAATCCTCTACCTGGTAGTCGGGGTCATCGTCGTGCTGCTGCTGGTGTGGCTCGGACTGGGGATAAGAATAGTGACCCAATGGGAGCGCGGAGTGTTGCTCAGGTTCGGCAAGTTCGTGGGAGTTCGGAACCCCGGCCTGAACTTCATTATCCCCATCATCGATCGCATGATAAAGGTGGATACCCGCATCCTTACCATTATCCTGGAGCCACAAGAGGTGATTACCAGGGACAACGTCACCATCAAAGTCGATGCGGTGGTCTACTTCCGCGTGGTCGATCCGGTCAAAGCAGTGGTCAACGTGGAAGACTTCGTCGCCGCCGGTACTCAGATCGCTTTGACGACCTTGCGGAGCGTCCTCGGCCAGTCGGATCTTGACGAGTTGCTGACAAACCGGGACCGCATCAACCAGAGGCTGCGACAAATTATCGATGAGCAGACCGAGCAACCCTGGGGCGTCCTGGTGAGCGTAGCCGAGGTAAAGGACGTGCTCCTGCCTGAGGTCATGCAGCGGGCGATTGCAAAACAAGCGGAGGCAGAGCGATAGAAGCGGGCCAAGGTGGTACACGCCGCAGGTGAACGGCTGGCCGCAAACGGCCTTCTCGACGCTGCCCAAACACTGGCGAAAGAGCCGGTGGCGGTTCAACT
>JAUSJJ010000272.1 GCA_030647705.1 Dehalococcoidia bacterium | reverse complement strand
CTTTTCCACCAGTTTGTGCATCACACCACATTTTATGCCGTTTAAGCAATCATAGTTACGAAGGTTAATTTGCTTTTCACTAAACAAGCAACTAATACGTTCTATATTCTCATCAAAGCAGCATCCACTTTCACCTTGGGTAGGGCACTCGTTAAGTAGAGGGCAATGCTTACCGTTCCCACTACTTATGTAAGACCACAGCTCGGATTCCCACTCAGGTATCTTTTCCTGTGTCATACCTTCTCTCTCTGCGTCGTTCAATCAAGTCCTCAATCATAGTGATCAGGTCTTCATCAAGTTCGGTGGGGTACTTTTGGCGGGCATACTCACGAAACTCTGGCCACTCAGAATGTCCTACTTCAGCTACGCTGGGCAGATAGCCAACAATAGCAAGAAGCTTCTCCAGAGGCACGCCACTATATTCAGCTAGCTTACGGCAAGACTGTATTTTGGGAATATCAGCACCAGAGAGCCAGCGGCTGACCGTAGCATGGCTTATACCCAAATCAGCCGCCAATTGGCTCGGCAGGCGTTTTCGCCGACGCATTATTTCTTGCAGAAATGATACCAGAGGGGCTTCTTCTGTTCCCATTAGTTAAATCGTAACACAAACACAATCCGCTTTCAATAGCCGGTAGTAAATAATGCTCTCTTAAAACAATCTTAAAAGAGCCTGTCCCTACTGAGTGAAACAGGCGTGGCGAATAATACCAAGTTAAGACATCCCAGGGGAATAATAGAAAAAACTACTTGACATTGGCTATTCGGGCAATTATAATCGTTGCAGTAGTGTCCGTATGGGGACAATATATGACCGCATAGGTATGTATATAAGCGACCAGAAAGAGAATATCGAAAGCGAGCTGCACTAATGAGTTCCACGGAGCGTCTTCCCCATAAGCCTGCATCAAGCAGGAGAACCGGCGATAATACAGCGGACCTGAAAGAATGGAAACAGGTAGGCCATTACGGCTCTTGCCTTATCTATGCATCGGGCGATATGCGTCAGCTCGTTGACGAGACGGGCCGGGTAACCTTCCAGTACAGGGTGCCGTCTGTCAAAGAAAGGCGATACAAATGCCATCTTGCGAATTATTGACGACATGTCCATTTTTTAACAATAAGGCGCCGGATATGTCGGGAATGACCGAAAGGGATAAGGGGCAATACTGTAGGGGAGATTATGGTTGGTGTGGGAGATACATGGCCTTTAAGGCAAGAAAGAGGGACGGTGGAGCCGACGCGGTGTCCCCAATGTGGCGGCAGAATGACAAGCACTACTAGCGACCTGCGTGGCACCTGGGCGATATGCCCTGACTGCGGTGCCCAGCTTCCGACCGGGTCATGGTATCGGGAGGTGAAGAAGGGAGCTTCCACATTGTGATGACTATTCCTGCCCGCGGCGTATCTCCCTGAAGGAGAGTAAATGTCTGATGTTTTGTTAGGTGGACTAAAACTTGTAGGTGTTGCGATAGCAGGTTTAGTTGCGGTCATTATATTAGCCTTAGTAGGAGCTATTATTGCAGATTGGGTGAGGAGTTTAAGGCACTCACGAGGAGCCTAGACACAGTGCCAGAAATACCAGTAAATGGTAAAGCCCAGCGTGGTTCTACTCCTATAATTCTATCTCTGCCCATGCAGTCCTTCCTTTACAGAAAGGCTGAGTCGGTCTTGGGCTTTCAGAAACACCCCAAATATCTCTGGGGTGGAGCCAAAATAAAAAAATAAACAAAAAAGGAGCTAAAAAGTTGAAAAAAAGAATTTTATCTTTAGCCATGGCGCTGGCGATGCTGGCGGTTCTGGTTATGCCCATGGCCGCGTTCGCCGCCGTGGATAGTACCACGGTCACGGGAAATATTGTTGCCGCTGTCGAGGTGACGGCACCATCCGCCATTAGTATGGGGTCGTTAACAGCCTCGAAAACTGGGAGCTCAGTCACGCAAGGTAACGTTTACGCCACTGTTCCCTGGACTCTTACCCTGGCAGCCTCCCGGGTCGGTGACTATGGCACAACGCCGGAATCTTTTGCCTGGGTGTCGCTGAATAACGCTGGAACGACCAAGCTGGTGAATCCGCTTGGCATCGGCACAACTGCCGGTTCTATTGTGAGTTTGACAGTGACCAATGTTGTCGGTAGCGTCCTCGACTATCAGGCACAACTGCAGGCCCAGACTAATTACGGTGCTGTGGTTGGTTCGTGGGCGATTCCACTTTACATTAACCAGATAGTAGCTGCTGGCGATGTTACGGTGGGCGCCTATTCCGTAGTCGTGACCTACACAGCCGCCGCCTCGTAATGGCTCATCTTTGAGAGGGGGGGGCATCTGCCCCCCTCTCCACCCTTGGAGTTTGAATAATGATGAAGTTTGGTAGATATATAATCCCGGCGGTGGTAGCAATGGGGCTGCTGGTATTGCTGCCTTCCCCGGCCTGGGCCGGGCTCCGGGTGACCAATCCTAAATTGGAAGCTGATGTTTCGCCGGGAGAAGTGATTACTCATGCGATGACTGTAGGCATCCGGGAAACCGATTCACCGATGGACATAGCCGTTGAGGTCAGGGGCTTAGGGGAGTATTCCGCTGCCAATTTCATCACTATTGATAAACCCTCGTTCCACCTGGAGCCCGGCGATTCCCAGGATGTGATTGCTACCATAAGCGTCCCTTCTGATGTTGGCGACGGCGGCCGGTATGCTGTTATCAATATCCGCCAGGGCCAGCCCACCGGTCAGGGACCGGTGGGCATTCTTGTAGCCGTAGATGTGCCGGTACGCCTTACCATTAAGGGCAGCACACTCAGCCACACAGGTAAGATTACCGAAATCACCACCGGCAAGGCAGTGAGCGGTCAGCCGGTGGAAATCTCCACCTCTTTCCAGAACACCGGCAATCACCACTTCAAGATTAAGGGAGAGGTCACCATTAGCGATGCCCAGGGGAAGGAGCTGGATACCATTTACCTATCGCTTACTCCGTCACCCATAGTTCCTGGCCTGTCGGCTGAGCTAAAGGCTACCTACATACCCCGAGGTGAGCTACCATTAGGTGTTTATTCTATCAAATACAGGGTAATGCTGGAGGATAGCACCGTCCTTAGTGAGGCTAGCGGTCGCTTTGAGGTGGAAAAGCCCTATGTGCCGCCGCCGCCGCCCGCCAGCATCACTCTTACCCCTGGCAGCGCCGCTATACTCAAAACAACTGACGGGAGAATCGCCATCAGCTTTCCGCAGGGCGCCGTCCTCAGACAGGTGGAGCTCTCCCTGCGGAATTATCCTCTGGAGCAGGTTCCCGCCCCGCCCGCCGGTTCTAATCTGGCAACCACCGTCTTTCGTATTGACGGCTTAACCGGTCTGCTGGCTAAAGAAGCTACCGTAACCGTGAAATATACCGCCGCTGACCTGGACAAAGCGGGCGGCGATGCCTCACGGCTGAGGTTAGCCCGCTGGGACGAGGCAGGCAGCCAGTGGACGGTGCTCAAGACCAGCGTAG
>JAUSJJ010000261.1 GCA_030647705.1 Dehalococcoidia bacterium | reverse complement strand
ACCTTTTCGGCGGCGATGGCAAGGTCGCCCTCGTTTTCTCTGTCTTCATCATCGATGATGATGAGGAATTTGCCTGCCTTCATATCCGCGATTGCTTCTTCGATAGTTGCCAGACCCATGTGAGTTCTCCCTAACTACCAGCCAGAAATCCGTGCTCTGCCAGGAATGCTGCGTTTATGGCTGAGCCATCTCTCCGGCTCAACTGTTCCACGTATTTTGCCAGAATGTCGACTTCGATATTGACCTTGTCCCCCACCCGCCGCCGCCCCAGCGTGGTGTGTTCTGCGGTGAAGGGGATCAGGGATATGCTGAAGGAATCAGCCGTGCGCTCGGTGACAGTAAGGCTGACTCCGTCGAGTGCCACGAAACCCTTCTCCACGATGTAGCGCGTCACTTCTCCGGGCGCCGAGAACTTCATCAGGACCGCCTCTGCATGGGGAGTTCTGGAGACGATCTTTCCTGCGGCGTCTATGTGGCCCTGCACAAAGTGCCCGCCGAAGCGCCCGCCGATCGAAATGGCCCGCTCCAAGTTGACGGGCGATCCAGCCCTCAGCTCCCCCAGGGTGGTGCGCCGCACGGTCTCCGGTACAATATCTACCGAAAACGCTTCGTTGTCAAGTTTGACGACAGTCAGACATGCCCCGTTGACGGCGATGCTGTCGCCGAGCTTCGCATCCTCCAGCACCAGGCGGGCGGATATGGTGAGACGCCCTGCCTGTGCCGATTCGACGGCGCCGATTTCCTCGATGATTCCAGTGAACATATCAGGTCTGATTCAGTGCCCTCATCACCCTGCCCTCGTCTCCCTCGGGAGAAGAGGGCAAGAGAAAAAGGATTTCTGGGGGCACATCCCCCAGTCCCTCTGCCAGGGAAGGGATTCTATCCCTTCCCTGGACCTTACCCTGTTGGATCCCTCTTGATCCAAAGTGTTCAAGTGCTCGGTTGCACAGGAGAGAGTCAGAGTGAGGGGGCACCAATAGACTTCAATCTGCCCCATCCACCTGCTCCCACATATAGCTACGCTCAGCCCGCCTTCAGTTCTTTCTTCTGCACGAAATACATCTCGTGGGGAGTTATCACCAGCACGTCGATGGGCCCTCCGCAAGTGGGGAACCTGGGCTCGAAGCGGAGCGTCTCGATGGTGGTCCGGATCAGATAGGTGGCGTAGTCGATGGCGTCCTGCAAGGGCATGGCCGCAAACGGCGGCAGGTACTGGGGGTTGATGAGACGGTCTACAGTGAGCGTATCGCCCCCTCGAAGCACGCCGTACTGCAGCTTCCCCTTCTCGTCCACATTGATCCGGCGGACATCGGCTTGCGGGCCGGTGTTGAGGGCATAGACATAGGGAACGCTTATCTCGTCTTCTCTGCCGAATCCAGCCATGAAGAACCCAACCTCGATTTCGGGGAAGCGCTTCTGAAAGTAGTTCAACAGCTTGCCCGGGATGGTCTCTACCGTGTCTTTCTTGGAGGTTGCCTCCTCCTCGAACGCCCTGATATGGCTGTCAACGCTCTGATCGTGGATGATTCCGGTCCCGAAGGTTGCCGCGCCCACCGGCGCCCGGGTGAAGTCGATGACCTTGTACGCGTTGTCCGAGACTACGATCTGGCGCTCGGTGATCAGGGTTGTGCCCTTCTCGTGACGCTCCTCTCTCTGAGTAGCGATGATGCGGCTGTCCGCAGCCATGACGATGCCGCTAGGCACGTACACCGTGACTACTATGGACACTTGTCTTCGCTCTCCTCTCTAGTATTGGGGTTGCCGCCTGAAGCACTGGACGATTGCCCTCAGTCTCCAGGGTGCTCCGGATATCCAGAAATAAGCACGTCATCCCCCAGGCGTTCAACTTGCACCGGCGACAACCTGGGCGCCTGGCTCATGCGTTCGACGCCGCGTCCGGCCACTGCCGTGACCGCCTCCCTCCCCCCGACGATAACTGGTGCGATGAATGCGTATACCTTGTCCACCAGCCTGTGGTCAAACAGATAGCCCATCACCTCTCCCCCACCTTCCACCAGCACGCTGTTAATCTGCCTCTGGCCCAGGACGCTGAGCAGCTCAGCTAGGTCAATCAAGCCTCTTTTTGAAGCTACCTGGAGCACTTCGCCGCCGACGCCTGCCAGCCCCTTAATGGCGGCCGCGTCGGCCTTGCTGCCTGTGACCACGATAGTCTTGCCAGGCTCTGCGAACATCCTGGCCAATGGCGGCGTACGCCCTTTGCTGTCCACGATCACCCGCAGCGGCTGCCTAGGTCTGGCCCTGTCTTCAGCGTCGCGGACGGTCAGGCGCGGGTCATCGGCGAGAACGGTGTTGACGCCCACCAATATGGCGTCCGAAACGCTGCGCAGCCTCTGAACATACTGCCGCGCCTCAGCGCCGGTGATCCACTTCGAATCTCCGGTGCGGGTGGCGATCTTCCCATCCAGGCTCATGGCGTACTTGGCCGTGACGAAGGGCAGACCGGTGGTAATGTACTTGACATAAGACTCGACAATCTCACTGGCCTCTTCTTCCCCTTCGCCCAGGTAGGTCTTGATGCCCGCCGCTTCCAGTTGCGCTTTGCCTCTGCCGGAGACGATCGGGTTGGGGTCTATCATGGCCATGTGGACTTCACTGACGCCTGCTGCGATGATGGCAGCAGTACAGGGAGGCGTTCGTCCCTGGTGAGCGCACGGCTCCAACGTCACATACATGGTCGCGTCTCTGGCTGCCTCGCCCGCCTGCCTGAGAGCCATGACCTCGGCATGGGCGGAACCGGGTGGCTGGGTATGCCCCGCGCCGACCACGCTGCCGTTCTTGACTATGACCGCGCCCACCGCTGGATTAGGACTGGTCGTCCCAAGAGCCTGTCGGGCCAGAGAAAGCGCCTGCCGCATGTAGTCCATAGGCGAAGCTCAGAGAGGAAAGCCGCGGCAAGCCCGCCGCGGCTCATATCTATACATAATAGAATTATACAGGCACGTTGCCTTCTGTGCAAGCTGAAAGCTATCTTGGCCTTGACCGTTTGACGGTACGACGGCGCATCTATTTGCTACGGGCCTCCTTGATAGCTCCGATGTCTCCAGTAACGACACTGAGTTGACGAAACCCTGCTTTCAGAAAAATATTCGCCTCTAAAAGCCGAAAGCGGATGTCCGTATCAGAATTGCCAGGGTCTTGGGCAATCTTGAGAAGGCTATGTCCTGCTTTAACCAAGTAGTCTGCGTCCTCCATCCACATCGCTTCCGTTATCCCGAGGTCATAGGCCTGCACAAGGGTCTTGATTTGAGCATTCCACCATCGGCGATACTGGGCTCGGGCATCAATAAGTTGGTTCGCGTGGAATGCTAGTTGCTCTCTAGCACTTGGAGATATTAGAAAGCTTTCTGCTAAGGTGGGGATACCAGCATCCCGAAAGATACCGTCAAGATAAGTGAGGGACGTTTCGAACTGCGGGGTCAATCCATTGTCCTGAGGCTTTGCCGTGGGCTGTCGAGTCGGCGTAGCAGTCGGCTTGGGCGTCTGCGTCGGCTTCTGTGTTGCTGTGGGCTTCGGATTCAAAGCTGTATTCGCCTGACTCTCCTGAGAGCCAGCGATACCTGCAGCCACAATCATCAAGACAAAGAACCCTGCCAGAACCAGGGCCATGGCTTTCTTCTTGCCCTTGCGCGTGACTGCCAGGAAAATTAGAGCAATAGCGGTGACTACGGTTCCCAAGAATCCGATGATAATTAATGCTTCCATTTGCACTCACCTCGACCACCATATGAACGGGCTGTTCTGCCCACCACGCCGCCGCCGCAGTCCGCCACCCTCATGATACCACTCGGGTCAACGCCCGCGTCACAGCCAACTGGGAAGGTTCCATTCTCCTTTGTTGTTTTTACTTGACAATTTGTGATTCTGGCTACACTACCATAGGTGGTAGTATTAAGAACCTCTCGTATACAGCACTCATTGCTTCTTCCTGAGTTCCCCTAAGAACTGTTCAATTCGCATCAGGCGATATGATATGAACAACGCTATGACCTGATGTTCATGAGAATACATTGGAGGTATCTTGGCTGTTCCAAGCCCATCGTCATTGAAAAAAACAGGGCGGTAATAACTGCCTAATTTATCCAGAATAATCGCCACCTTTTCTGCCCAATCATTTGCTTGTTGCTTTGGCACGCTTTTCTTTTGATCATAACAAAGCTTTCTAATATCCTCCCCCTGAGGTATAAGGCTGGTCAATTCTACTACCACTTTATTCGCATGTCCCTTTGCCTTAAATATTCGCCATATCGCAAGAGCAAGTAGCATCAAACCCACAATTGCGGTGATGAAACCATAAGCAGGTGAAATCATCAGGCCCGCTCCAATGGCAATGATTTCCACAGCAATTGCAGAAATAAACCACCATGCTTCTTCTCGCATGCCCCCATTCTATCATATCTATACAAGTGCATAATCGCCCATTATTCACCCTTTCTGGCACTACCACCTGTAGTATGCCTCCGAAATATCAGTTATTGCCCTGAATTGCAACTAAAAACGAGTAGTAGGACTGGGAAGGTCTCATTGATTGAGCCGAATCGGATGTGCTATAGTTGCTGCCACTATTCTCAGAGGAGGCCTTGCGTAAAACCATGGACCTGTTAGAAGCAATCGAAGGCCGGATCAGCATCCGCGCCTACAAGACAACGCCCGTGCCAAAGGAAAACCTGGTCAAGCTGCTGGAGGCAGCCCGCCGCTCCCCATCCTGGGCCAACACCCAGCCCTGGGAGTTCGCGGTCCTGGGCGGTGGCGCCATCGCCGAGGTCAAACGCAGGCTGGAGCAGAAGGTGGCTGAAAACGCCGTTTCAGTCCCCGATATGCCCTGGCCGACCCTGCCCGACAAGTACATGGACAGGCAGCGCGAGAACGGCAAGCAGGTCTTCGCCACGTTGGGCCTCGCCAGAGAGGACAAAGAGAAGCGGCGTCAGTGGATG
>JAUSJJ010000280.1 GCA_030647705.1 Dehalococcoidia bacterium | reverse complement strand
GGAAGCAAAGACATTCGAGGCGGTTGTCTCTGACTACGAGAAGCTGAGCGAGAAAATAGCGCAGATCAAGGAAGAGATCGAATCACTTGACACAAGAAGAAAAGGACTTGACCGAGACCAGAAGGCATTGTCTTCCGAGATCGAGCGCTTGAAGAAGGAGAAGGGGAATCTTGAGGAAGACAACAGGGATCTGAAGGTGCGTGTCGCCAATTACAGACAGATCCGCACCGAAATGGAACAACTGCTGGGCCAGAAAACGAGACTAGAGAGCGAAATGGCTGGCATGGAAGCCGAAATGAGGAGGCTTCAGCAACTAGGCTTCAGCGAAACAGACCTGTTGAAGCTCGGCAAGCTCATCGATGCCACAGCGAAGAAGGTGGCGCTTGATGCAGGGGTGCTCAAGGACAGGCTACTTACCGTTGCCGTCCTCTTCGGAGACATGATACAGCTCGAGGATTGGATAAAAGAGGAAAATGAGAAGAGGAAAGCCCTTGGCGCCGAGGTCTCCACTCTGAGAGGCGAGGTGGAGGCTCTGGAGAGGCAAAAGGCTGTTCTGCAAGGAGAAATAGCAGAAGCACTTGCCAGAGGGAGCAGCACCATAGAGGAAGCCGTTGGGCACGCTGCTGCACAGATGCATCAGGCAGGTATTGAACTGAAGGCAGCGGTGAAATCGTCTAATTCCGATCTCGACAAGTTGTGCACGGACATCCTGAACACCGGGGTAGCAGTCGGTCAGATGATGGGGATGGTAGCAAAAGGCGAAGAATCTCGTAAAGACTTGGAGGCGTTCCTACAGGACATGAAGAAGCGCTTCGGAGCAACCTGATGGAATCAAGCATCAGCTTCAAAGATCAGGTGATGATTCTTGGCCAGCTAGCAGTGCAGGCTGGACGAAAGTCTGAGGCGATGTCAAGATCTCTGACGTCTATGAGCACAGAAGTTGAAGCCCTGAAGATCGATGTCTTCTTCTTCAATCTCGAGCAAAGAAGAAAGACACTGGCTCTGTCGAGAGGAATGCGGTCCCTCGCGGCGGGCGATGATAAGCTGACGATGCTCGGAAGTGCCGTCATCGGCACCGTCCTAGGAGCGGTAGGCGCCGGAGGTGGCCTCGGTGCTCTAGTTGGCGGCCTAGACGGCTTGAAAAGAGGAGCAGAAGTGTCAGGTCAAAGCGGCGTTCGATGGGCTGTGGCATTGGGGAGTAAGATTACGATCGTTCCATTGCCCCAGAACCGCCTTCCCACTGAGGGCGCCTGGGTCACCTTGGATAGCTTGCGGGAAGCGGCACTTCAGGCTAGGCGGCGCGCCTACTCGGGTGAGAAATTGGGGGACGTTGATGGCTTCTTCCTCTGGCTTAGACAGTGCGGGAGACTTGTGTATTTAGGATTGCCTCTGTTCCCGAAGCCATACCAGCCGTAGCCGCTGCGACGGGGGCAGAGTACAGCAAATGAATGCAGAGACAGAATAACAACATAACAACAGCCAAGGAGGTTAGAAAATGAGAACGGCACGGAATAGGGGTCCATCAAGAAACGGGGGGTACCTGCCCGGTCAGGTAGATTTCGTATCTGGCTCCGAAAATGCCAGCTTTGCGGTCGGGGAGCCTGCTTGGGAAGCAGGAACTCTACCAACTGAGTTACTCCCGCAAAATCGAATCTATTTTAGGCCGAAAACCCCTCTTTGTCAAAGGGGGGGGCCTGCTTCCTGTCTGAGCTGAAACCAGCCTACTTCTTCAGGATAATGCCCACCGCGTGATGTCCGTAGCCGCCATGGCAGATGAGGCCCAGTTTGGGGTCCTTTATCTGCCTGGGTCCGGCTTCGCCCCTCAGTTGCCAGACGCTCTCCGCCACATACGCGAGGGTGGACGCTCCGGGACAATTGCCCCTGCCCAGGAAACCGCCGTCGGTGCAGACCGGGATGTCCCCGCTAAGCAGCGTCCTGCCCTCGTCGAATATCCGGGCGCCCTCGCCCGGGCCACAAAGGCCGACGTTCTCAGAGCAAATGAACTCCATCGAGGCGACGGGATTATGCAGTTGAGCGAAGTTGAGGTCCTCCGGGCCGCAGCCGGCCTTTTCGTATGCCTGATAGGAGACGCGATGCCGCAGCTCGTGGTACACATCCTCGAGTGGAGAGAACTTGTCGGAGCCATGGACCGCTGCTGCAATGACCACAGGCGTCTTTGATGAGTACTTGCGCGCCTGGCGTCTACTACAAACGACGGCTGCAGCAGCGCCGTCGCTGGGCGGCCCCATCATGTACATGGTCAGCGGGTCGCAGATCATGGGTGCGTTCAGCACTTCTTCCACTGTCAAATCCCCACTGGAATAGTGGGAGTACGGCGTTAGCGCAGCGTTCTTCCTGTCCTTTACCGACACTTTGGCCAGTTGCTCCCTGGTGACGCCATATGTCTCCATGTATACCTGGGCTTCGAGCGCGGGGCCGGTGCAGGGCATGACCTCCAGCCCCTGTACGGTGGCCCATTGCGGCTGGTTCAGCACAGGTATGAAGCCACGCTCCTGCTTTTCACAGCCTACGGCCACCGCCATATCCAGCAGGCCAGTAGCTACTGCCTCGGCGGCCAGCCTCAGTGCAACGCCGCCGCTGGCGCAATAAGCCTCGATGTTGTACACAGGGATGCCGCTCAGCCCCATTCTGCCGCAGATGTTATTGGCGCTGGTCGGGCCGGCCAGGGCCGAGCCTGCATAGAGCGCCTGAACGTCCTTCCAGGGCACGCCGGCATCGTTTAGGGCATTCCTGATTGCCACCTCCGCCAGGTCAGCATAGCCCTTATCCGGGTAGCGTCCAAACTTGTGCATCCCCACGCCGATAATGACTGCGTCTCTCACTACTCCCTCCTTACTTGCTTTGGACCGGTCTGAACTTGAAAGTCATTACGTCGTTGCCGGCCTCATCTTCGCCGAACCTTTCCACCAGCAGTTCCACCTCCGTGCCGCGCTTCAAGGGCTGGTCAAAGCTGCAGTCAGTGAACAGCGTCAGCACTCCGGCGCCTTCGGGCAACTCAACCTGCCCGAACAAGTAGGGCAGCGGCCCCTTGTATCCGGGTGGCCGCCGATGGTGCCTGAAAACGGTGCAGCTATACACCCGTCCTCGCCTGCTCAGCTTGACCTTATCCAGAGCAGAAGAGAAGCACTTCTGGCACGTGTGCTGCTGAGGAAAAAACACAGCGCCGCAGGCCCTGCACTTGCTCCCAAGAAGGTGAGGAGCTTCCGAAGGTGCATCGGGGAGCGCCAGCACGTTTTCATCGATGGAAACCTGTTTCCTTCTGGCCCCGTTCAGTGGCATCGTTGCCTCCTCTCTCGACCGAGCACATCACTACAGGCTGGCCGAGATCTGCGGCAAGTCGGCCTCGGTGGTAACCCCGCCCTCGGCCAGCGCGTCGGCGATCTCGTCATCAGTCATATGCAGGAGTTCCTTGAAGACGTACTCATTGTGCTCGCCCAAGGCCGGGCCAGGACGTTCCAGCTCGGGCGGCGTGCGGGACATAGTGAAGCCCATGGTACGGTAGAGATGTTCGCCCACCACGGAGTGTTTCAGCTTCTTGAAATAACCTTGAGACCTCAACTGCGGATCGGAGACCAGGTCTTCCGTATCGGCCACCACGGCCGAGGCAATGCCAGCCGCCTGCAGCATAGCCTCCAATTGCTCTGCCGTGCGGTCCAAGGTCCACCCGGCGATCAACGCGTCAAGCTCGTCCTCGTTCTTCTTGCGGGCGAGGACTGTGGCAAAGCTCGGGGCGTCGGCCAGTTCCGACCTGCCCATCACACAGGCGAGGGAACGCCACTCTTCGTCGTTGAACACAGCAAGGGCGCACCAGCGGTCGCTTCCGCGGCAGGGATACACGCCATGCGGTGCGGCCGACGGGTTGCGGTTCCCGTTGCGCTCCAGCACCCTCTTGCTGATGAGATAGTCCATGATGTGTGGCGCCAGGAAATGGCAGCTTGTCTCAAACTGTCCCTGTTCCAGGTACTGGCCCTTGCCGGTGCGCCTGCGATAGTCCAGCGCCGCCAGCAGGGCAGCCGCGCCGAATCGTGGAGCGATTACGTCGGTGTACGCGATCTGCGTTGGCCCCGGCGTGGTATCGGGCATTCCGCTGATGTATGTGAAGCCGGATATGCCTCCGGCTTGATAGCCGAATCCCGCGAACTTGGCGTAAGGCCCGGTCTGTCCCATCTGGCACGTGCTCACATATATGATGTCCGGCTTCTTCTTCCGCACGTTCTCGTAGTCCAGACTCCATTTCTTCATAGTCCCGGGGATGAAGCTCTCTATCATGATATCAGCCCATTCGATGAGCCTCCAGGCGATCTCCAGGCCGCTGGGTTTGCCCATGTTGATGCTGATACCATACGCGTTCGGGTTGATTTCAGCAAACCAGGGTGAATTGTTGATGCCGGGCCCGCCCCTGTAGGGCATCATCAGACGCAACGTGTCCGGCCGCGCGTGGCTTTCCACCCGCACCACGGTGGCTCCGTGAAGGGCCAGATAGCGAACGTGCAACGGGCCGACGCCTACCCAGGCGAAGTTGGCTACCTTGACTCCCTTCAGCGCTTGTTTTTGTTCCATCGCCGTCTCCCTATATAGCTCCAGCTTGCTTCAGCAAGACCAGCTTTTCCCGGCTGATGCCGAGCTCCCGCTCATAGATTTCCTGGTTATGCTCGCCGATCAACGGGGCACGTCGCCTTATCCGCAACGGCGTCTCGCTGAACTTGTAGAAGGCGCCGCAGTAGGTCAGTTCCTCTCCTAACTCAGGGTGCGGCACCTGTTCCCAGAATCTTCGCGCCTGCAGGTGCGGGTCCGCGGCAACGTCGCCGAGGGTATTCACCGGAGCCAGCACTATGCCCCGCTTGAGTGATTGCTCCCATAGCTCGGCCTTGGTCCTGTCCATGAAGAAGTGCGCGAACGGCGCCTCTACCCTGTCTACCGTCTCCTGGGTCAGGCGCGACGTATCGAAGCCATCAACCCAGTTGAAGGTCTTGAGCCAGTCGGGCGCTACCCCCTCTTCAGCCATCCAGGCAACCATGGCTCTAGTCGCCATCACCAGGTTTACCAGTCCGCCGCCAAAAACGGTGAAGGCAACGAAGCCGTCCTTGCAGGCATAGCACTGGCGCCTTGCCACCCCGTGACCGGTTACCCACATGGCGCCGGCCCTGTGGTAGATGTAGCGGTTCACCTCCCACATTTGAATGGTCGCCTGGTTGAGCCACGCCAGGCTCTTCTGTGCGGACACGTCCACGTGTTGGCCTTCACCCGTCTGCTCGCGATGCCAGTGGGCGATCAGGGACCCTGCTGCGGCCTCGGCGCCGGCGTGAAGTGAAGATTGTGCGCCAAATGTGATCCAGGTGGGGGCGTGGTCCGGCGCTCCCATGGTGTACAAACAACCGGCGGTAGCCCATTCAGTAAGGTCACACCCTTTGTAGCGGGACTTGGGGCCCTCCTGGCCGAATGGGGTAATGGAAGTCATGACGATACGAGGGTTCGTTCGGGAAAGCGCATCGTATCCCAGGCCCAGGTCCGCAAGGTAGCCCACAGGGAACGACTCGACGACAAAGTCCGCTGCCTTGGCCAGAGCCATGAACAGCTCTTTCCCGTCTGCCGTCTCGATGTCCAGGGTGATGCCACGCTTGTTGGCGCAGTAGGCGAACCAGAACAGGCTCTTCTGCGGGTCGATGGTGTCCCTGTAGAACGGCCCGAGGCTCCTGGAGGGATCTCCCCCCGGCCTTTCGATCTTGATCACATCCGCGCCCAAGTCTCCCAGAATCCGCGGCCCGATCAGGCATCCGCCTTGAGTCAGGTCGAGCACACGGTAAGGCCCAAGTGGCATATCCAGTTCCGGCTGCCTAGTCATAGCGACCACTTCCTCCGTGGACATAGCGTAGCGCACTTCTATCCGGCGCGCAAGCCCTGTCAGGGCGCGGCGGAAACCTCCCGGGCTATCTTCTTCAAGCCGGCCCGAATAGCCACTTTCGGCGGCCCGAAAAGGCGAAGCATCAACCCCACGTCTCCGGTCCAAAAAGGAGGAGCTTCGGACACGTCGCGGAACTTCGGCACTTTCCCCATGTCGCCGGCAAGCGAGGATACTATCTCAACCTGGTCCATTGCTGCTTCGCCGCCGATATTGATCACCTGCGCCGGCGCCTGGCATTGGTGCGCCGCTTCGATGGTGTAGCGCACGCAATCGGAGATGTGTATGGGCGTGACAACAGCAGTGTTTGCCCTGTCTATGGCGATCTCTTCACCATGCGCCACCTGCCTGGCCCAGCCAGTGACCTTGCCTCCGGCGACTCCGTATGGATTGAAGTAGCGCAGAATGCAGGTCGGGATGTTCCACTGTTCGCAAAGGAACCTGCCCAGCACTTCGCCGCCGTACTTGGAGAGGCCATAGGTATTCCGAGGAGCGATCATTCCTTGCTCGCTCCACATGTGATGGCCGGGGAGATAGACGGCGCCGGTCGAGGCAAGGACGATGCCCGATGCCTCTCGACACCAGCCCATGAGCCGGCCAACGAAATACGTGTTGACGTCATGGGCTTCCACCGGATCGTCGTCGCAGGTGTAGAGGATGGCCAGTTCGGAGAAAACGTAGTCGAAGCGCTCGGGCAACCGGCCCAGCGATTCGCGGCGGATGTCCTTCTGGATTATGGAAACGCCGGCGGCCTGCAATTGCCGCCTAACAGCCCCGTTGGTGAACCGGGCCAGGCCATACACATGGTTGTTCTTACATAGCTCCAGCGCCAGCGCGGAACCCACAAAGCCGGACGCGCCGGTCACCAGAATGGTCTTGCCTTTGATTGGCGTCGCCGGGTCATCAGACATGCCTCACCCGTCAGATCCGTCTACCCACTATTGCCCCGTCATACACGGCCTGCAGCAGTTTCCTGACACCAGCACAATCGCCGACCTGATAGATCTCCTTGAGATCGTCGCGGAGAGCGTAGTACAGCGCGTTGTTCTCCCGATCCCCGCAGCAATAGACAACGTTGTCGACGTTTTCGATGACTCGTTCAGCGCGGGTGACGGCGTTGGCCACGACTACGGTCTTGCCTCGGATCTCCTTGGCCTTGGTGAGCGGGCTGAGCACCACGCCGCGCTCCAGGAGGCGCTGATACAGGGGACGCCGCACGTTGTCGTCCACGATGTTGTCAATCCTGGTTCCAACGTAGTATTCCTCGCTGATGACCTCCACCTTCTTGCCCTGGGTGGCCAGGAAGTCGGCGGTGCTCAGCGCCTGGATGGTATGGTCGACGTCCACCACCAGCACGTTCTGGCCAACCTGAACCTTGCCACTCAGAACGTCCTTGACCTCGACAACGTTCTCCTGATCCGCGCCGGGGATCCGGTACATGGTCAACGGCAGCGGGATGGAGCCGGTAGCTACCACCAGGGCATCGGGCTTCGACTGCCTCACCAGTTCAGGAGTGACCTCGGTGTTGAGACGGACGTCCACGTCCAAAAGCTTCATCTGATGGCTGAAGTACCTGCCGACCTCGGCGAAATCGAGCCTGCCCGGCGCCTTGGCGGCGATATTGGCGTTGCCGCCCAGTTCGGAGCCTTTCTCGTATAGGGAAACGTCATGGCCGCGGAGTCGGGCAATCCGTGCAGCTTCAAGCCCCGCCGGACCGCCGCCAGCGATCATGACCTTCTTCTTAATATCAGCCGGCTTCAGCGTCAGCCAGCCCGGCTCATTTTCCCTGCCTACCACCGGGTTCATGGAGCAGGTAGTGCCGGTGCCCAGACGGCGTCTGCCCCAGCAGCCTTCGTTGCAGGCGATGCACTTGCGAATCTCGTCAACGCGGCCTTCTCTTGCCTTATTTGGCCACTGAGGGTCGGCGATAAGGGCTCGGCACATGCCGATCAGGTCGGCCTGATTGTCCACCAGCAGTTGGTCCGCCTGAACAGGGTCATTGATCCTGCCGGCGCACATCACCGGTATGTTGACCAGCTTGCGAATGGCCGCCGCGCAGTAGGCCCAGGTGGCCGTCGGGAAATACGACGGCGGGCACGGGGTTGATGCCGAGCGGTACACGCCGACTATGACGTTGATGTAGTCAATCTTGCTGCCCTTGACCAGCAGGGGTATCATCTCTAGCATGTCGTCCAGGGTATAGCCGCCCTCAACGAACTCGTCGGCGGACACCCTGATGCCGACGGTGAAGTCGTCGCCGACCGCCTCCCGCACTGCGTTGATGGTCTCCAGAGGGAAGCGCAGTCTGTTCTGCAGAGAGCCGCCGTACTGATCTTCGCGCAGGTTAGTCATTGGCGACATGAACTGCGTGTGCAGGTAGCCGTGCGCCAGGTGTACCTCGACGGCATCGTAGCCACCCTCGCGAACGATCGCGCCCGCCTCGGCGAACAGCCGAATGAACTCCTTGATCTCTTCGACAGTGAGTTGGTGAGGAATGCGCCAGCAATGCGCTGAAGGAACGTTGGACGGAGCAAACGGGGTGGGGAAATCTATGACCTGGTTCGGCGCTCCGGAGACCTGCGCCCCCATATTGAAGATCTGGGTTGTGACGCAGGCTCCCTGAGCATGGATGGCGTCCGAGACATTCCTCAGCACATTCACAATGCCAGGGTACTTGAACACGTTCTGGCTGGGGTTCAGCGAGACGCTGCTGGCCTGCGTGCCTATCCAGCCTGCTCCGCCCCTGGCCCTTTCCTCCCAGTACCCGATGTACTGCGGGCCGGGAATGCCCGAGGGCAGACCCTGCACCACGTTCTGGGGGAAACCCAACCCGTGCGCCAGCATGGCGATGCGGTTCCTCAGATTCATGGCGCCGACCTTGATCGGCGAGAAGAGAAGCGGGAATTGCTGGTCAGCCATGCAGGGCCTCCTGGGTTTCGGATGAGGGATGCTCTAGTATCCAGTCCCATGATGGGCGGTTCTAATCCCTGCCCGCTCGTGGTGAGCTTGTCGAACCATAGCGGGCAGGGATAACAGCTCCTAATGTATTGTGATTCCGCCGTCTATGTATATCGTTTGCCCGGTGATTTAGTCGGAAGCGGGCGAAGCCAGGAACAGCGTGATGCCACCCATCTCCTCCGGCTTCCCCGGTCGCTTGAACACCGTTCTGCCAATCATGTGCTTGTGGAATTCCGGCTGGACTGTGGCCGTTTGCGCAGACATGCCGGCGGCGAACAGTCCGACGCCCACGCCATTCACGTGTATGCCGTACTCGCCGAACTCCACCGCGGAGACCTTGGTTATCTGATGCAGGCCGCCCTTGCTGGCGCAATAGGCGCCGCGGTCGGGCTCGCCGAAGATGCCGGCGATGGAGTCAATATTGACGATCTTGCCGCCATGTCCCTGTTTGATCATCTGACGAGCGACTGCCTGCGTGCAGAGGAAGGCGCCCTTGAGGTTCACGTCGATCATGTGGTTCCAGTCTTCCAGCGTGGTATCTACCAGCCTGACGCGTTTGGCCCAACCCGCGTTGTTGACCAGGATATCTACGCTGCCCAGTTGCTTGACCGTGGCATCGACGGCGGCCTGGACCTCAGCCGGAACGGTGATATCGCATTTGAGCGCTATGGCCTTGACGCCGGTCTGAGCGGCGAGCTTCTGTGCCATCTTCTGCGCGCCAGGAAGATCGATGTCGATCAGCGAAAGGGCCGCTCCTGCTTCCGCCAGGGCCAGCGCCTCGTATTCAGCCAGACCCCGCGCGCCACCAGTGACAATAGCTACCTTGCCTTTGAGACTGGTATTGACGATAGCCATGTTTGTACTCCTTTCATGTGCCCAAAGATGCCTGCGCTCACCAGGGAGCGTTGTGATGTTGAGACCATCCCCCTCGCCCCCTTCCTGAAGGAAGGGGGAAGAAAAGGAAAGCTGGGGGACACCCCCAGTCCCCCGCCATCCCGACGTGTCGGGATGGACTCCGGGTACGCCGTCTTACCGGCCCCGTGTCGCGGTACGGGGTAGACTTCAGCCGGTATCCATAAGTCGGATGCCCGGCGATCTGTTCACTCCGCTTTCATGCCGCAGGCTTCAGCCTGCGGTAAGTGCGCCCCCGGGCCTCTATATCTCCCGGCCAACCCTCGCGCCGTCAGCAGTCGCCTGCACCAGCTTCCTGGGCCCGGCGGCGTCGCCGATGATGCGCAGGTCGTCAACCTTGCCCTTCAGAGCAAGATAAAGCGCGTTGTTCTCGCGGTCGCCGCAGCAATAGACCACGGTGTCTATCCCGGAGACCACGCGCTCCTCGCCGGTAAGCGTGTTCGCCACTGTCACATCACTGCCTTTGATCTCCTTGACCACGGAGTTCGTGTTTATCTTGACGCGCTCACGGAACAGACGCTGGAACAGCGGCCATCTGATGTTGCTGTCTATGTTGTCGATCCGGTAGCCGGGGGTGAACTCATCGCAGAAGAACTCGACGGTCTTGCCCTGGCTGGCCAGGAAATCGGCCGTGGTCAGGGCCTGGGTGC
>JAUSJJ010000277.1 GCA_030647705.1 Dehalococcoidia bacterium | reverse complement strand
CGTTGCTTATCTGCCCGGCTATGCCAAGCAACCGCCCGAAACGCGCGTATGTTTCTATCTGCTGCTCATCATCAGTGCCCGCAATAGCGCCGACGCGACAAACGCATTCCACCAGCGACCCCGACCTCAGGTCGGTCATGTCCATCCAAGCCTGTTCGGTAACGGACTCACACGCCTCGTACCTGATGTCCTGGTATTGGCCGGCGCATGACCGAGTACCGGCGCCGGAGATAGCGTGCAACACTGCGACCGCCTGCCTGCCGTCTTTCAGCCTGAGGGCAGCCTTCTCACTAAGGAGCAACAAGGCACAGGCCACATTCGCCGCATGCGGCACATCTGAAGAAGGTATGTCCCTGTCCTCGATGTCATCGAAGAGGTCGCCGGCTGTGATAAACAGCTCGATCGCCGCAGCCGCCGGCACTGCTTCATTCCAATCGCCACCGGCGGCTTCGCAAGCAGCCAGACTCAGAAGAAGCCACCTCGCCCCTTCCAGTGCGTTCCCCTTCCTCTGCGCCTCCAAGGCGCCGGCCACCATCCCCATGAACTCCGGACTTCCAGCCAGCTCCGCCTTCAAGAGAGAGCCGATCTCCAGCCGCACAACTTCGACCTGGCGCTTGAATAATGAAAGATGCTTATACCCAGAGGGCAACAGGGCCTTCGGCGTTCACCTGCCCGGCGGGCGTAGCCAAAGCCAGGCGGCGGCGCGCGCTGGCGACCGCTTCGCGCTCTTCCTTGTTCAGGTCGAAACCGGCCAGCGCCTTTTCGTCACCAGACAGCACCTTCTTCTTGAATTCCAGGTCAGAGGCCAGTTTCGCTGCTAACGTCCGTAATCCGGTTCTGCTCATGGTACACCGCCTTTCAACGTCCTAGTTTGGCATACCCGCGATTCCGCTGTCAAGATTTGCGACACGCATAAACCTTACAATCCTATCACAGTTTGACATGCCCTCCGAAGACGTACTAACATAGCGCAACAGGCGCCACGAGCAATAAATCAATGACTTCCCACCGAAAAGAGCGGATCAAAATGACTCAAGAGGTTTATGACAAGATAGCAAAGTACTACCAACTCCTGTTCGATGACTGGGACAAGGCAGTCGCCACAGAGGCACGGAGGCTGGATGGCCTGTTCCAACCCAGAGGCATCCGATCCGTGTTGGACTGCACCTGCGGCACCGGGCTTCAGTGCATCGGCCTGGCGAAGGAAGGGTATGTCGTCACCGGCTGTGATACATCCCGGAAGATGTTGCGCCAGGCCCGGCGGAATGCCCGCAGCGCGGCGGTCAAGGTGCGCTGGGCGACGGCCGACGTGCGCTTCCTGCAACAGACAATACACGGCCCCTTCGATGCGGTCATAACCTGCGGCAACTCGCTGGCGCACATGAAAACCAGCAATGACCTGAACCGCACCCTCAGCAGCATGTACGATGCAACAAAGGTCGGCGGATGGTGCCTGGTAGGCGGCGCAGATTACGACGCGATCATGCAGGAACGGCCGGAGGGGTCATACCGCCGCTTCGCCGAACTGGACGACCACTGGGTCCTGATCTACGATACCCGCACCTATGGCAAGCAAACAATCACCGCCACCTTCACCGTGGTGAGAGAAACGCAGCGGGGCTGGAGGGAACGACGTTTCGTCATGAAGTTGAGGGCATGGCGCCGCAGCGAACTGCTCCAGGGCCTGCTGCAGGCGGGGTTCGCCGAAGTCCTTGACCTTTCCGTGAAAGGAAAAATAGATCTCCTGGCAAGAAAGCCTCGAGGGTGACCCAAGAGGGCGCCGGCCATTACCCCTGGGACTTGGGTGGCGGCTGCCCTCTTTGTGAAGCGCCGCCGGCCAGGGTTTCGACCATCTGCCTGCCCAGGTTCCGGGCGGATTCGACCAGCGCCGCGTCGCCCCTGGCATCTCCCGGCCCGCCGGCATAACCACAGACGAGAAACACCTGGCCATCTCCGACGCGGAAGGACTCCCCGACAAACTGCTTCAACGTGTGGAGGGTGTCCTCGATGCCCTCCACTTCCGCCACTATGATGATGCCCACGGCCCTCGCCTGAGACTTGCGCCCGCGTTTGTAGAGAAAGTAGTTCCGGTCGATGAACGCCTTCATCCATGCTGAAACGTTGTAGTAGTATACCGGCGTGGCCAGGATGACCCCGTCCGCTTCGCAGAACCTGTCCAGTATCCACTCGCCGTCGTCCAACTGGCGGCAGAACTCGACGGAAGCGCAATCGGCATGGCCCATGCACGGGTCCACCCTGTGCTGGCTCAGCACGACCTTCTCGGTCTCAGCGCCAAGCCTCGCTGCCTCGGCCAACGCCACGTCGACCAGATAGTTGGTATTGCCGTTCAATCTCGGGCTGCCGACGATTGCGAGCAGTTTCAACAGCAGATCCTCTCCGGCGATAGTGTGCGGACAGTATAGTTGAAGAGCGCGCCTAAGCGCAAACCCCTCTGGACCACACATGATTGTTGAAACAGGAAGCCGCCGCAGTATACAATACTTCACGATCATGAACGCTATCTACGTTGAAACCTGGCGGCGAGGCGAGCTTGCCCGCAGAGTAGAGGACTCCCGCAACGCTCTTCGGGACTGCCAGATGTGCGGTTGCCGCTGTGGAGTGAATCGACTCGCCGGCGAGGCAGGTTTATGTGACACCGGACTCAATGCGGTCGTCTCCAGCTATGGCCCGCGTTTCGGAGGAGAGATAGGGTGGGGCGGCGTCGGGAACATCTTCTTCAGCCACTGCAACCTCGGATGCGTTTTCTGTCAGAACTCCGAGGTAAGCCAGTTGGGCCGCGGCCATGAGGCCACAGCCCAGGAACTGGCAGAGATGATGCTGGCGCTGCAACAGGGAGGCTGCCACAACATCAACCTGGTAAGCCCTTCCCACGTGGCGCCCCAAATCATCGAGGGCTTGCAGATAGCGGCCTCCCGTGGGTTGAGCATACCACTGATCTACAACACGGGCGGTTACGACTCCCTGGACGCCCTCCATCTCCTCGAAGGGGTCATCGATATCTACATGCCCGACATGAAATATGCTGATGAGGAGGTGGGATGGCGCTACTCCGGAGTCCGGGGGTATCCGGCAATCAACCGGGCCGCTGTGAAAGAGATGCATCGCCAGGTCGGGGATCTGAAGCTGGACGAAGGCGGGACTGTGGTCAGCGGACTTGTAGTGCGGCACCTGGTGTTGCCCAATGGCCTGGCCGGCACCGCAGAAACGGCGCGCTTTCTGGCCCAGGAGGTCTCTCGGGACACCTACTTGAACATCACTCCAGACTATCGGCCCTGCTACCGGGCTGCGGAGTTCCCTGAGCTATCTCGACCGGTAAGCCCACAGGAATTCCTGGAGGCGTTGGATCTGGCTCGTCAGGCTGGACTTGTCAGGCTGGATGAAAGCCACGGCGCCTTTCTGATGAGGACGGACTAGATTATCCTCCAGTCCTTGTACCCCTGCCGGACAATCGCCAGGTACTCGGGAGACGGCTTCGCCTCTTCCAATTGTTCCCGTTTGACATAGGCGACCACCTCCACCCAGTCTCCGCCGTCCTTGACCACCGTCTTCTTCGCCCGGCTGTTGGTCTGGGGAACGTCCTCAAAGCCATCGAGCGTCTTCAAATCAGCCTCCGAGACCTCATAGATGCCACCCAGCACCTTCTCGCCCTGGGCAGGCCTTATGGTCGCAGTACCCCCACGCCATTTCCTCGACCAACCGGTGAAGATCAACTTGTGATTGGGCAGAGTCGCCCGGAACAATGGTTTGCACGCTGGACAACGCTCTGACATCTGCTTGCGGTTGAGATTGGCGCCATAGGCAAAGTAGTACATGAACCAGTCCCCCTTTCACCAGGCTACGCCGGTTGCAGCGGCAACACGCAGTCGATCTTCCCGCGGCTTGAACCCCAATTATACCACGCGGGCACGGGAGGATACGGCGATTGGCTGCCACCTCAATGTATTTGATGCTATAATGGACGTGAGGTCATATCGCTGTTTGGTGGAAACCCGTCAAAATCGCCGAGGGGAGGACTGCTATGGAGAAGAAGGGAATCCTGACCATCACCGAGAGACCCGATCTCAAGAAGCCCAACATGGTATGTGGCATCGGTGGCTGGACCGATGGAGGGAAAGCCTCTACAGGCACGGTAGCCTACCTCAGAAGGACTCTGGGGGCCACCCGGTTCGCTGAGATGGACGTCCAGCGGTTCCACGTATTCCAGCTACCCGGCGAAAACTCCAACAGGCCCCACATCAAGATCGAAGACGGGCTGGTCAAGGTACACACCCCGCCGGCAAACGAGTTCTTCTACTGGTCCAACCGCACTTCCGAACACGACCTGGTGTTGTTCCTGGGCTCCGAACCCAGCCTCAACTGGTGGGAATACGCTGAGACGCTGCTGGACTTCGCCACGGAGCTGGGGGTCAGGCGTATCTACCTCCCCGGCGGCGTGCTGGACCAGACGCCTCACACCAGAGAGCCTATAGTGTCCTGCTACGTCAGCGATGCCAGGCTGAAAACGGAGATGAACGCGTACACCGTGCAATATTCGGCCTATGAGGGGCCGGGCAGCTTCGGCGCCACGCTCACCCACTTCGCCGCGGACAGAGGCATGGAGCTGGTGGGGCTCACCGCCAGGACAACCTACTACCCGGAGTTCAACATCGTGCTGGCGGAGAACGCGAGAGCCATCCTGGCCATACTCAAGCGTCTGAGGAAGCTGCTGGACATTAACCTCGACCTGTCCCCGATTGAAGAGGCCAGCCGAGACCTGGAAGGCAAGCTCAACTTCATGATCGGCCAGAATGCGAAGCTCCGAGCCTACGTCGCCGAACTGGAGAAGAACTACGTCGAGCGTCGGTACCAGGAGCCGCTGGACATCACTGCCGGAGAGGCCGTGGAGATCGCCGAGGAGTTCTTGCGCAAAGAGGATGAGATGGGCAAGGGGAAGCAGGGGTAGTACCTCGTTGCAGAAAAGAGCGTTGTGTTTGCCCGCTCGTGGTGAGTGAGCGACTGTGTCGCCATCCCGCATGTCCCGATTTCGTGCCCTCATGCGGGATGCCGTATGAAGACGTGAATCGGCAAAATCGGGACTTGTCGAACCACAAGGAGCGGGCCCTTCGACAGGCTCAGAGCCTGCCCCGTACTTGATACGGGGGCGAGCGGTATCGAACCGGCTTTTCCTGACGCTGATTCATGCAA
>JAUSJJ010000251.1 GCA_030647705.1 Dehalococcoidia bacterium | reverse complement strand
AGAAGCAGAAGGAACTGCCGCCCCGTTGCCGGAAGTGCGGCGGCGTCCTGAAATACGACGGCGTCTACTTCGGAGAGCCCATCCCGGAGGACGTGTCTCGCGCTGGCCTGGAGGAAGCCTGGCAATGCGACCTGATGCTGGTCTGCGGCACCTCGGCGGTGGTCTACCCCTTCGCGGAACTGCCTCGCATAGCCAGACAGAGAACACTGGATGCGGGACATCACACCGGCAAGACCGCGAAGGCGATCGTAATCGAAGTTAACGGGGAGCCGACCCCCCTGACGGAAGAAGGGGTTTCTGATTACCTCATCCAGGGAAGGATCGGCGAAGTTCTCCCCCAGATCGTCAACGAAGTGAAGCGGCTCAAAGGTACGGCCAAGCGCCACGCGCCGAAATAATAGGCTTTTCTCGGGGAATTAAGTAGATATACGGAAATCTACGGAGATGATTGCAATGAATAATGATGCTGTAGGCAGGCAGCGCTCCGGAAGCATACCGGGAAGCCATGAGGAGAGAGAGCAGACATTGAACCAGATCCTGGTCGAGATGGATGGCTTCGACCCAAATATCGGCGTCATCGTGCTGGCCGCAACCAACCGGCCGGATGTGCTGGACCCCGCCCTGCTCCGTCCCGGGCGTTTCGATAGACGTGTCATCCTGGGCCGGCACACCGCGCCTTTGGCCCGTCACACTCGGCTAGCCAGCAGAATGATGCTCAGGGAGACACAACGAACTTCCCGTTCATTGTGTCAGGATGCACGTCGCACTCGAAGAAATAATCCCCTTCTGACTGAGGCGCGGTGAATTGGTAGGTGGTTTTCGCCGGAGGCAAGACGAGACTGCCCACGAACACCGGGGTCGTCTGGCCGCCCGCAGTGATCTGGTACACCGCAAAATTGTGAGGGAATCCGGTGTCCTGGTTATCGAAGTTCACCGTCACGGCCGCTCCCACCGGCACCGAGATCGTGCTCATATTGAACCCGATGTTCCGCGCCACCAGGTCTATGGTCACAGACCTTTGGCCGGGCGCCGGCGTTGCTGGTGGCGGAGTGACGGTCGGCGTTGGAGCGACAGGCGGAGTCGCGGTCGCGACGCCGGTAGGCGTTGGAACAGGCGTGGCGACCGGCGTTGGCGTTGAGGGGCCAGGCGGCGTTGCCGTGGCCGCCTGGGTGGGTCTGGGACTCGGGACAGGCGTAGCCGTCGGCGAAGGCGTAGTCGGCGCCGGGGTGCACGCAGCCAGCGCCAGCAGCACGACCACAGTTACCACCGACAGCACCCGGCCATTCAGCCACCGAAAACCGTTCGACATTGTCGTAACCCCCTTCGCGGACGAGAGGCCCGCCTTTTCTAGGCATCTCGTCTACAGTATGCCTCACCGGCAGCAGGCAGGACTATACGTAGATGCACCTAATTGGGGCGAGGGAGTCACTTAATTCACGCGCAGATAAGGCGTTCCGAGACCGGAGCCGCGATGGAGTTGCCTGCCTCTCAGCGGATGGGAGGCGTACATTGCTGCATCGGAAGCGCCAGAGCCAAACCCGAGACTGGCGCTTGCCCGTTTTCCGGGCGAGGCCTGGACACCCCGCGGGTCTAGCGTATCAGAAACACCGCTGGCGGCCGTCCACTCCCGTCTTACCGGCGAAACCTGTCCCGTATCCCGTATCAAGTACGGGACAGGCTCTGATAGGGGAGCCGGTATCCAGAAGAAACCGGTTCCTGGATTCCCGCTGGAATCCAGCCCGTACCGCGATACGGGGCGGAAACGACGTTGGATCGATGGGGCTCGCGCTCTCCTTTTTCAAAGGCCGGAAGAGCTAACGAAAAGTTAGAGACCACCACACTAATACAGGCCCCTGCAGGCTCCACCGTCCACCTGGATGACGGCGCCCGTAATGTAGCTGGAGCATTCGGAGGCCAGGAACACCACCAGGTTGGCCACCTCTTCGGGACGGCCGTAGCGCCCGACGGGAAACTGGGCCACGATCTCCCTCGAAAGCTCGGCTTCCGACCTGCCCTCAGCCTGTGCCCGCTTCGCCAGCAGCGTTTTCACGCGGTCGGTGTAGACCCAGCCCGGACAGACGCTGTTCACCAGTATGTTGTCCTTGGCCAGCTCATCGGCGAGGGTTTTGGCCAGACCCAGAACGCCGGCGCGCGCGGTGTTGGAGAGGATCAAACCCGGGATCGGCTGCTTGGCCGCCAGCGACACCATGTTGATGATCCTGCCCCCGCCACGCCTCTTCATGTGAGGCACCACCTCTCTGGTCAAACGTACGGTGCTCATCAGGTTCAGGTTAATGGCGTTCTGCCAGGCGGCGTCATCGAAGTCGAGGAACTTGCCGGTAGGAGGTCCGCCGGCGTTGTTCACCAGGATGTCCAGGCCGCCGTATCTGGCGACGGTCTGCGCCACCACGTTGGCCACGTCATCAGGCTTGGAGACGTCGGCGGCGATGCTTATGACGTCGGCGCCGGTGGTGGAGCGAATCTCAGCTTCAGCCTGGAGCAGTGCTTCGCGGCCCCTGGCGCAGATGGCAAGTCTGACTCCTTCCTTGCCCAGGCCAAGGGCAATGGCCTTGCCCAGTCCTTTGCTGGCCGCAGCCACCAGGGCCACCTTGCCGCTGAGATTCAGATCCATCTATCGTTCTCCTGATGAAATCGGTACATGGTCTTCCCCCTGCCGTCCGCTCAGCCTCGTTGGACGCGACAGGCACGGCGCTGTGTTCTCTGTGGCTTGGTGCGCCGAAGAAGCAGGAATTGACAGGCGTTGCGAACCGATGGCCCGCTAGCCTTCAGAAGGCTCCTGGGCATCAACATCGGAGGCCGCCGCTTTGCTGCGGGAGTCTCTTTCCAGGTAGCCCTGCCATCTGCGCGTGGCCCAGTCCTGAATCCGTCTTTCGTCCTGCTCCGTGAGCTTGGCGAACCTGCCCTGAAGCCGAAGGTAGTCCGTGACGGGCCTGGTCTTTCCTTCTTCAGCCATTTTCTTGCTGGGGCCGGTCAGCCGGAAGACTCCGTCCCGCACCTCATATAGGACTACCATGGCGGTTTCCACCGCCAGCTTGCCGACCCGCACCGTCTGTGCCGTCGGGAAACGCCAACCGGGCGGACAAGGCGTGTAGAGGTGGACATACCGGGTGCCCTTGATATCTTTGGCCTTCCTCATCTTCTCGTAGAGGTCCAGGGGATATGATGAAGAGGTGGTGCACACATACGGTATGTTGTGGTCCTCCATTATCTTCGGCATGTCCTTGGCGAACCGCATATTGCCGCGCACCGGCGTGGTGGAGGTGATCGCTCCAAAAGGGGTCGAGGAGGAGCGCTGGGTGCCGGTGTTCATGTATCCTTCGTTGTCGTCGCAAATGTAGATGAAGTCGGTCGCCCTGTCGGCGGCGCCGCTCAACGCCTGGATGCCCATGTCGCAGGTGGCGCCGTCGCCGGCGAAGGCCAGCACGATGAGGTCCTTCCTGCGCAGCGCCCGCAATCCGGCCACCAGCCCGCTGGCGGCAGACCCCACGCTGGCGAACGGGGTGTTGACGCTGGGCACCTGTACCGAGGTCAGAGGGTACATCCCCTGTATCACAGTTAGGCATCCGGCAGTCACTGTGACCAGGGCTTTGCCCTCCAGCGCCTTGAGGATATGACGATAAGCGAGGGAGAGGCCGCATCCGGCGCAACCGCGGTTCCCCGCCAGCAGATATTCTTTTTCAGGTAGATCGAGAACGTTGGCCTTCACCGCGCCTCCACAATTCCCACGAAAATATCGGCCCAAACGAACAAGCCGACCTCCGTCATTTTCATCCTTCGTGCTGCCCCGAAGGAATCGCGGAATGCAGAATTACCCTAGCCAAGGCTCAGCCACCGTGGTTTGCCGTTTTGCCGGCCGTCCATGGCGCCCGCACCGGTCAAGCCTTCAACCACAGCCTCAAGCTCCCGCGCTTTCACGTCTCTGCCACCCAGGCCAACTATGTAGCCATGAACAGGAATACGCGCCTGGCTGCCGTAGAGCGCGGCCTTGAGTTCGGAGCAGACTGCCCCTTCCGACCCGTAGCTGATGTCTTTTTCGAAGACGACCGCCGTCTTTGCCGATCTCAACAGTTCAATCACTTCGCCCTTGGGGAAGGGACGGAACGCCCGTATGCCCAGCACTCCTGCCTTGCACCCCCGCTGCCTCAGCCTGTCGACCGCCACCGTGGCCTCCATGCCCAGGCTACCCATGGTCACCATGGCGATTTCGGCGTCGTCCAGACTGTAGCCCCAGGCCATTCCGCCGTGGCTGCGCCCGAACACCGCGGCAAACTCTTGGTCTACCTGCTTGATCCTGTCGTGAGCGCTTTCCAACGCCTCGTGGAGCTGCTGCCTGAACTCCATGTAGCCCTGGCGCATCAGCCCGGAGGCATCGCGCCTGGGATTCGCCAGAGTCACTGCATTGTATGTCCTGGGGTCGGCAGCGTCGATCACATACTGCGGCTTGTAGGGCGGGAGAAAAGCATCGACATCTGCCTGGCTGGGAATATCGACCGGCATGTTGGTGTGGGACAGCACAAACCCATCGTAGCAGACCATTACCGGCACGTACACCGATTCGGCGATCTTGAACGCCTGGATGATGGTGTCCAGGATCTCCTGGTTGTCACGCGCGTACATCTGCATCCAGCCGGTGTCACGCTGGGAGATCGAGTCTTGCTGGTCGTTCAGGATGCTCCAGGGCGCTCCGACGGCGCGGTTCACACAGGCCATGACCACCGGCAGACGGGCGCCCGCAGTCCAGTGCAGCATCTCATGCATGTACGCCAGGCCCTGTGAACTGGTGGCGGTGAAGCTGCGGGCCCCGACCAACGATGAGGCCGAGACCACTGCCATGGCGCTGTGCTCGCTTTCCACATCCACGAACTCGGTGGCGAGTTCGCCGGACTCGACGAGGCGCGCCAGCGTCTCGCTCACCGGGGACTGGGGTGTGATCGGGTAGGCTGAGGCAACCTGCACCCGGCAGAGCCGGACCGCCATCGCAGCGGCCTGGTTGCCGTCTATTATCTGGACGTTTCGGGTTCTACTCACAGTCTTTCGGCGGTCACGGATGGTTCCATCTCGCTTGACCTGAAGCTGGCTTCATCGACCATGGATATGGCCTTGGTCGGACATTCCTCGGCGCATACCCCACACCCTTTGCAGTAGCGCAGGTCAATCTGCACAGGGACAGTCTTGCTAACGACCGCCTCCGGACAATAAAGCCAGCAGATGAAACAGGACGGTCGCCCTCTTTTTGCTGGCGTACACCGTCCCTCATCGATAACAGGCCTCAAAGTACGCCACTGACCGGTCAGGCCCGCCTCACCGACAGTAGCCAGAGACTCGCAGATATTCGCCGGTTCGGGGTTCCCCTGTTTCACCGTTGCTCCTCGGATTAAGAATTGTCCTCTGATGAGTCAGCCTGGCCGCATTCACGTTGGTGTCTGAGGCTGAATTGTTGAACCTTCTGCGCAGCGCCGCTTCGATGCTTGGCATGCTCACAAGCCCGGTCACCCTGGAAAACGCTCCCAGTATGGCCGTATTGACGAGCGGCGATCCGCCGGAGAGCAGGCCCATCTCAGCAGAGACCCTGGCAGCGTCGACCGCGGCGATATTGAAGTCCCCGGATACCTGCAGCCGCTCCGGGCTCAGGGCCGAATTGACGATCAACCACCCGTCGCGCTTGAGCCCTTCCGTGACGGACGGATCATCGAGCAGGCTCTCATCCAGAACGACTACCACGTCCGGCAGTTCAATCTGTGAATACGTCCGAATAACCTGCGGCGAAAACCTGGTTGAAGCGCTGACTGGCATCCCCCGTCTTTCGGCGCCGAAGGCAGGCACCGACGTTACGCCAACCCAGCCCTCGACGAAAGCCGCCTCAGCCAGAGCGTGCGCCGCTGTAACCGCCCCCTGGCCTCCGCGCCCGTGCCACCTGATTTCATGTACCTTCTGCTTGCTCATACGGTCCGCTATCATTGATGCCCTTACCCTGAATCACGGCAAATAGCCGAAAATTGAAACGTTCTAACTATCTTACATTTACTGTCTCACGATGTCAAGTCGCCGTCATCCCGACATTAAGAGGACAAAAGATGCACTGCACCCGTCCTCGACGGGAAACTGGCTCGAAGTAGCTTTACCCAAAATGAGACCCCACCTGATCCAAGGGGATTGCTGAGAGGAGCAAGATACGTTGTCCGGCCGCGACTCGGGGGGCAGCCCCCTGTAGGGCAGGTTTCCCAACCTGCCCGCCCACGACGGTCGGGTTAGGAAACCCGACCTACAAATTATGGGAGTTTCGCAGGACGCTGTCCTCAGCATCGAGAGAGCAATGGCCGCCGAACCGTGATAGAATATGGGACTGCCCGCCTGGAGCAGGCGGAAGGCTGAGCGCGGCCCTTCGATAATCGCGAAGCCACAGGAGAAAGCATTGCAGCGCACACCAGACCAGGCAATAGAGCGGTTCAGACCTCTATTCTATCCCAACTCCATCGCGTTTGTGGGAGCCTCCAGAGACGCCAGGAAATGGGGGTTCATCATCCTGTCCCACCTGGTGCGGGGAGGATTCCGCGGACGCATCTACCCGGTAAACCCCAGAGAAGAGGAAATCCTGGGCCTGAAGGTATTCAGGAGCATCTCAGATATCCCCGAAACACCCGACCTTGCGGTCATCGTGGTGCCCCCATCCGGCGTGCCTTCGGTCATCAGGGAGTGCACGGCCAAGGGGATAAAGGCAGGCGTGGTCATAACCGCCGGCTTCGCCGAAGTCGGGCGGGAAGGTGAGAGGCTTCAGAAGGAGATGGTGGCCGCTGCCAGGGCCGGAGGCATGATCCTGGTGGGGCCCAACGGCAACGGCATCATGAACCCGGCGCACGGGCTGCATCCCCACATGGCGCCCCTGTTTCCACCGTCTGGCCCCGTCGCCGTGGTCTCTCAAAGCGGCAACGTGGCCAACTCCACAACCCGGCGGGCCGCTTTGCAGGGATTCGGGGTCAGCAAGGTCGTCAGCAGCGGCAACGAAGCCGATCTCCACTTTGACGATTACCTGGAATACCTGGCGGAAGACCCTCAGACGAAGGTCATCTTGAGCTATGTCGAAGGGTTCCGGGACGGCTCACGCTTTCTTCGCGTAGCCAGGGCGACGAGCAGGAAGAAGCCGATCGTGATGCTCAAGGCAGGTGAGACGCCGGCAGGCGCGGGAGCCGCCAGGTCCCACACCGCATCTCTGGCCGGCTCAGCCGCAGTATTCGAAGCGGCGTGCAAGCAGGCCGGTATAGTAAGAGCGAAGGACATGGACGAGCTGTTCAACATCGGCGCGGCGCTCATCACACAGCCGCTGCCGCGAGGTCGAAGAGTGTGCATAGTCACCGCCGGAGGAGGCTGGGGAGTGCTCGCCGCCGATGCCTGCGCCAGGCAGGGGCTCGATGTAGTCGCCTTGCCCGAGGACACGTTATCGCAGTTGGACAGCATTCTTCCCGCCTGGTGGACGCGGGGCAACCCCGTCGACATGGTGGCGGGAGTCCGCGGACAGGTCGGCATCGAAGTGGTGGAGATTATTGCCCGGTGTCCCGAAGTCGATGGGATAATCGTTCTGGGGCTAAGCGCGGTACTGACTACGGACCAACTGTCCGAATCAGCGGGTGAAACGAGCAGGGCGCAACAGGAAGCGTCTGCCATCACCATTATTGCTGAGACTCATGACCATCTCCGCGACCTGGCTCATGAGCACGGGAAGCCGATCATCGTCGCTTCCGAGTTGCCTTTCACCGACCCCGTTTTCGAACACAGGCTGAGCGAAGCGCTGGGCAAGCGCTCCCATGTAAGCTATGCGCTGCCGCATCAGCCGGCTACGGTGCTGGCGGCGTTGGCCGGATACAGCGAGTTCCTGAGCGCAGAGGCAGTGTAACGTTTGGCAACCCCGAAAAGGAAGCCCTGCCACCTTCGTGGCAGGGCTTCCTTTCGATCAGGGATGATGCCTGTTACCCGGTGCGCGCTGGCTGGCTATTTCTTGCCGATGCGGAAAACTTTGGTGCCGCAAACGGGACACACGCCCTGGGTCGCGGGCCGCCCGTTCTTCATCACGACGGCTTTCGCATTCTTGATCACCCTCTTGGCCCGGCATTTCACACAATAAGCTTCCATAAGGTCACCTCCAGTTTTGCGAAGCAGAATAACCCATTGGAGGCTCTGTGTCAATAGGTTTGCGGTCTGCCCATTTGCGTCAAAGGGGCAAGGGGCATTAGAATATAGGGCAAATTCCCGTTATGAGGTGCCAAGTGATCCAGAAGGCGCATTGCCGGTCGATCTTCGCCATCTTTTCCGCGATAGCAGTTCTCGCGGTCCTAGCAGGGCCGCTCTCCCCGATGCCGGCTTCGGCTGCCAGCGAGCCCGAGAGGTTCAAGAACGTGGTGCTGAGCATCTTCCCCGAATACGACGACCCCCTGGGCATCGGGGCGCCCACCGTCCTGGTCATGCTCGACGGGCAGATCCAGGGAGCAACCCCTCCTACCACCGTCCGGTTCCTCGTGCCGTTCACGGCTAACATGTACTCCGCAGGGTCAGGCCCCAGGAGCCAGTATCAGGGAGGCCCTCCCAACAGAAAAGCTTCCGATATCCCGGGGTGGGATGAGATAAGCTACGAACTCAAGACCAGTTCCTTCGTAGTCGAATACTATGCGCCCATACCTGCGTCCCCGGACAGGTCTTTCTCGGCGGTCTTCATGCCGCTTTATCCCATCGACGGGTTGCAGGTCATCGTGCAGCAGCCCCGCCAGGCGACTGGTTTCAGCGTGCTGCCTCAGAACGTGCCGGCGACCGAACAGCGCGTGGTGGATTCTGAGGGATTCAACATAGTGCGTTACTCGTACCCCGGCTTGAGCGCCCGGCAATCCCTCAATTTCGACCTCTCATACAACAGGACCACCACGTCTCCTTCGCTCCAGGTCAAAGACAGCGCCTCCAACAACGGCATGACGATAGTGGTCGTGATAGCGGCAGTCGTCCTGATCGGCTTTGGGCTCTACTGGGTGCTGATGAGGAAGTCACCCAAGAAGCGGAAGGGCAGAATGCGCGGCAAACCTCCCCAGGCCGGCAAGGCAACCGTCACCCGTTTCTGCCCGAGTTGCGGCGCCAAGATGGACAAGGCAGCCCGTTTCTGCCCGGAGTGCGGCGCCAAGCAGCGCCTGGAATAGTGCCATGATCGGTGGATTCGTACCCACGGCTGAAGCCGTGGGCATGGCATCGCAG
>JAUSJJ010000230.1 GCA_030647705.1 Dehalococcoidia bacterium | reverse complement strand
CCAGACTGGCATCGTGGGCAAGCCTATCAATGGTCTCGCTGCTATTCTTGAAGAATCCGAATCTGAGCCGGGGTGAGTTGACTGAAAGTTAGCAGGGTAATTCGTCATCAGGGTTAATACGCTGTGGCTCACCAAACTCATTCGGTAGCAGGTAAGTAAGCTCCTAATGCAGTCCATTCCGAATTACAGACCTCCTCAATGAAATAAGATAGCCTCTCAATCACGTCCTCGAAGGTCGTATACTCGGAAAGTCCAGGTTTCACGATGTCACTGTTGCTTGTTTTGTTCCCTTTGGAGAATAAAAAAGGGGTATCCGTTCCCACGCATTGGGGAAACGAACACCCCTTAAAAAAGCAAAAAAGCGGGGTCTCCCCCGCCTTTCTGCGTTGGCTGTTTTCTGAGTTCAAGCGTTCAGTTTTAGGCTACGGCGACTGGTTCTCTCTTGCGGTGGCTCTTCGGCTTGTCGGCTTTGACAATGGCTTCGGCTTCCGCTACCGCTTCGGCTCTAGATTCGGCAAGCTCACTGCTGGTCTCGGCTTCGGCTACCGCTTCTGGCTCTGGTATTGGCTCGGCTACCTCTTGAGCTTTCGGTTGGCTCTGGCTGGTTATCATCGGCATTACTACCAGTTGATAGCCCTCAGTGGTAAAGACTACTGGCGAGCTACCATCGGTTAGCCTGAAGTCCACCATACCCCCGCAGGCTCTTAAGGCGGATACGAGGTAAGAGCCGTCAAGCCTTCTCCTCATTTCCCCACCCTCTATATCGGCTGGTATAGTAACCTGTCCGTTGTTATCGGGATTGGACAGCACCACCCCGCCGTTTAGGTGCAGGTCTATCGGGTAGGCTTTATTGTCGGTAAGCCATTTCAGTGAGCCGATTGCCTTGATAGCTTCAACAGTGTCAAGGTGTGCCACTGTCTTTGCTTCGGTAGGTATCAGCTTCTCGTATTCGGGGAAAGTGCCGTCAACACCGTGCCACTTATACCGAGTTACCTCGGTGTCTATGACAAGGTAAGTGCTGTCAAGCCTTTCCTGTGGTGAGCTTGCCGAACCATCCCCGCTTGCCTCAAAGCCGAGGCAAACCCGATGGGCTTTTCTCAAGGCGTTGGCGATTCCCTGCAGGTCATCTCGCTGTATCAAGGCTTGCCCCTCAACATCGCAATCAAGCTTGACCACTGCCAGTGTATAACCATCGGCACCGACCAGTTTAAGGCTACCCTCTTTAGCTGTGAAGAGGACACATTGTAACACGGGTCTATTGTCCTCTTTAGCCGTAAAGGGTAACACCCTGTTCAGTGCTTCCGATAGCTCTATCCCGCCAATGTTAGGCTTGACTGTCCGCTTTGGGCTTACCCTGACCTCACATAGGGTCATCGGGGTTTTCTCACCAACCCAAGCCAAGTCCTCAAGGTAGCTGGTATGACTGCCACAAGTTACTTTCAGCCGTTTATCGGAAGCCCGCACCTCGCTGGCACTTCCGTTGGCAGGCACTATCTTGATAATGTTACTGCCTGCCAGAGCTTTCAGATAACCGAGTAAGCCTTTACGCCCTAAAGTAAAGTCCATTAGCACCAGCCTTTCAGCCAGTGCCTTTGACAGGGCGCTTACCAGTATCGCCTTATGAGCTACAAAGCCCTCACCTGAACGCTTGCCCTCAATATTCAATTGTTCTATTGAAACACCCCCTATTGGCTATCTGGCTAGTGGGCAATTCTGCCAGCTTCACCTAGTAGTAAGCTACCACCTAGCTGAGATACTCTAGCCTATGTGGCGCTCCCACTATATATATTGGTAGAGTGGGGTAAAATCTCTACATCGCTACCAGTCTGTTTTGCTCTCTCTTCCGAAATCTCCAGAGGTATTGGCTATCAGTGGGCGTCAAGTTATCGCCGTTACTTATCTTGTGGGCGATACCTATCAGCCTGTGCGGGCAACTGCGTAAGAAAGTTCTGGCATCTATCCAAGCTCCGAGGTCAATCGCCTTGTCATCGGCTATCGTGTCCCCAAACTCGGTTACATTCCCATCGGCATCGGTTATCGGCGTTGACAGGTATTCAATCTTGATAGCTTTCGGACACTGGCGATATAAGTCCTCAGACCGGCATTTTAGCCGTTGCTTCTGGCTACAACTACCGCAGTCAAGACCATTGGTGAGCTTGTATTGCTTCCGCCAGTAGTTAGCCACCACACAGCTTGCTATTCGGCACTTCATTGCCTCACTAAAGGGCTTGTGGTCGTTTTTAGACCTGGCTAATGCCAGCTCCAGTATGATAGTATGTCTAATGTCCCCCTTATCCTGTAAAGGCACTTTGTGTTCAAACCTTTGGGCGGTGCGGAACCATTGTGCCCATTCGCCGTCAAGTCGGTCATAGGATAGGGGGTCTTTGTCTTCTGGACAACCTAGAGTAGTTACCACGCTTAATCCCCCCTTTTTGAGAGGGCAAGCGTTCAGGTCAAGGCTTTACTCATATTCTGTTGTTAAAGTGCGTGTTTTCAATATCATTGTGTAACAAAAAGTCATAAGGTTAAACCTCAAGCATTAGCTAAATTATCCTCCCCCAGACCCTACAACAGGGGGAGTTTTTGAAATACAAAAAGCCCCTCCTTCGGGAGGGGCAATCTATAGTTTCGGCGGATGTCTTGTGGGGGCGATCAGAATAGGCTTCAGCCAGGCGGTGAGGTTACCTTACGGTGGGGCCAGCCGGTCTCTTTGGACTGGTGATTGCGGCCGTTTTTAGGGTAAAGGGCGAACTGCGGATTCGACCAGAGGGCTTCATCCGCCTCCTGTCCCGCTTTTGTTAGGCGGTAATAGATGCGCTCGGGTGCGGCGGCATAGTTTCCTTGAATGGATGAGGCTTCCGAATCACCGGTCGGCTCGACCCAGCCGAGCCTTTTCAGCTGCCCGAAGTAGACGAGAAATGAGTGATATCTC
>JAUSJJ010000227.1 GCA_030647705.1 Dehalococcoidia bacterium | reverse complement strand
TGACCAAGTCGGCGGCGGTGGTCAAGTGCCCCCACGGCACGACCCTGTCCGCCTCGCTGCTCTCCCTGGCCGCGGCTGTCGCCGCGCCCGACCATCCCCTCACCAGGAACCTGTCGCTCGTCTACTGGCAGGGAGGCGATGAGACCATCGAAAGTAGCTTGTTTCTGCCCAATGCCTTCGACCGCATCGTGGTCTGGGGCTCCTCGGAAACGGTGGCCTCGGTGCAATCGAGGGCGCCGTTCTCCCGCGTCATCAGCTTCAACCCCCGCTACAGCGTGAGCCTCATCGGCAGAGAGTCTTTTGGCGACGACCTCGAAGACGTGGCGGCCAGAGCCTGCGTGGACTCGCTGATACACAACCAGAAAGCCTGCAGCTCATCCCTGGTACACTACGTCGAAGGGTCGGAGGAACAGGCCAACCTGTATGCGGAGAAAGTGCAACGGACCCTCGCCAAATGGGACGCCCAGATGCCGCAGTTCGTGGCGCCTGCTGCCAGGGGGCAGATCAAACGCATGAAGCGGGGCAAGTACGCCGGCGCCAGGTGGTACCTGAACGGCGGCGAAGACGGTTTCACCTCAGGCGTCATGGCGCCCTCCGGTGAATTCGACGTACTGGACCATCCGGCGTGCCGGTTGGTGGTGGTGCGCCGGGTTGACGACCTGCACGATGCACTGGCATACCTGCATCAAGGGGTGTCCACAACGGGCGTTTACCCCGAGGAGCGCCGGCTGGCGCTGAAGGACTCGATTCTGGCCAGAGGGGTCTCCAGCGTGCTGCCCCTGGGGCAGTGCGAGCGCATCTTCCCGGGCATGCCCCACGACGGCATGATGGTGTTGAGCCAGTTGGTTGACTGGAAGAACGGATAGACATCTGCGTGGATTCCGGCTTTCGCCGGAATGGAGAGTTGTATGCTGAACCGAATTCCCGGAACCAGGCGTTAAGGCCGGAACACTCTGGCCGCGGCCTCGGCGGCGCTGATGAGCGGGGCGGGCACGAAGCCAATGACGACGACGGCAGCAGTCGCCAGGAACAGCGCTGCGTTCACAGTGCCGGACGCCCCCACCTTCTCCGCGGAGGCCGGCTCGGCAAGGTACATCACCCTGACCACCCGCAGATAGTAGTAGGCGGACACAACCGTGTTGAGCACTGCTATGATAACCACCCACAACAGCCCGTTTTGCACCGCCGCGTTGAACACGTATAACTTGCCCACGAAGCCCGCCGTGGGCGGTATGCCGGTCAGCGAAAGCAGGGCAACCGCCAGCCCCAGCGCCACCAGCGGCGACCTCTTGGCCATGCCGGCATAGTCGTTGATCTGGTCGCTGTTGATCCTCTCTGAGATGGCCACGATGGCGATGAAGGCCCCGAGGTTGGTCATGGCATAGCCGGCCAGGTAGAAGATGACGCCGCTGCTGCCGGCCAGGCCCACTGCCGCCAGACCCACCATGATATATCCGGCATGGGCGATGGAGCTATAGGCCAGCATACGCTTGATGTTCGTCTGCGTCAGGGCCACAATGTTGCCAAAGGTCATGGAGACGGCGCCCAGGATGGCGAAGAGCGTGCTCCAGTTCGAGACGACCCAGTCCGGCGAGCCGAAGGCGGTGTAGAAAACGCGCAGCACCACGGCGAACCCGGCCGCCTTGCTGGCAACCGAGAGGAAGCCCGTGATCGGCGTGGGCGCGCCTTCGTAGACATCGGGCACCCACATCTGGAACGGCACCGAGGCGATCTTGAACCCAAAACCGGCCACCAGCAGGGTCATGCCCATCAGCAGCGCCGGGTTCCTCAGCGTGCCCTCTGCAGCTATGGCCTTGGCGATGCCTGCCAGGTTGGTCGTGCCCGTGATGCCGAACACCAGCGCCATGCCGTACAGCAGCACGGCGGAGCTCAGAGACCCCAGCAACAGATACTTCAGGCCGGCCTCCGTCGACTTGTTGTCCTTGAGGAAACAGACCAGGGCATACAGTGAAAGGCTGGTCAGCTCCAGCGCGATGTATATGGAGATCAGCTCGCCGCTGGACGCCATCAGCATCATGCCTGCCGTCGAGAAGAGGATCAGGCCGTAGTACTCTCCCTGGAAACGGGGAAATTTGGCCACGTATTCAGTAGAAAACATCACTACCAGCGCGGCGATAATGACCAGCAGGAACTTGAAGAACAGGCTGAAGCTGTCCACCAGCAGCATGCCGTTGAAGGTGGAGGTGTCCGCCGGCTCCTGCCGGCCGATCAACAGGAGCACGAAGAGGCCGACCGGAACTATCAGGCCGACAAAGCTAACGGTCTGCAGCAAGCCCTTGCGTTCCACGAAAAGGTCAAGCACGATGACCAGTATGGCCAGACAGAACAGGCTCAATTCAGGAGCCAGCATGAACAAGTTCAACGTTGCCTCTCCCTTTTCAGCTCAGACTATTCCTGCGATCTTCAGCAGCTTCCTGGTATCCTCGTGGAGCTCCGCCCACATCGCGGGCAGATCGCTCGGAGCCACCCACACCGCCTCACCCACGTCACCCCCCGGCCTCAAGTCGCCGCCTACCAAGTCTGCCAGGTAATCGATGTAAACAACGTGCAACCGGGTTTCGCCACCCGACTTCACGATGCGCTCGAAGGGCGCCAGCCCTCGATCCAGCCTTATCTTCAGCCCCGTCTCCTCCGCCACCTCCCGCTCGATCCCCGCCACAATCTCCTCTCCCAGCTTCAAACCACCGCCGGGGCAGATCCATTTCCCTCGCCAGAACCCCTTCCGCTCAGGGCGGTGACGCACCAACAACACCCGCCCCTGCCCATCCCTGATCACCGCCCCCACCGCGATCGCTATGCCCGTCAAAAGCCCAGATGCCTCACTATCGGGCCGATGCCCATCTGAAACACCTCCGTGAGCAGCGCCGGATAAATGCCCGTCAGCATGATCACGCCAACGAGCACGAAGATGGGGAACCTCTCCAGCCACGTAGCGTCACCCACGCCGTTGAATTGCTCCCTAGGCTCAGTGTAGAACGTGCGCTGCAGCATCCACAGGGTGTAGCCGGCGGTCACCACGATTCCGGTGACGCCCAGGATGGTCCACAGGCGAATGCCGACGACGGCATCACTGGTGAAAGCGCCGATGAAGGTGAGGAACTCAGCAGCAAAGCCGATTGTGCCCGGCAGGCCTAGCGCGGCCAGTCCGGCAATGCTGAAGACTACGGCAACGATGGGCATCTGTCGCGCCAGGCCGCCCAGCCGCTCCAGGTGCCGCACGTGCGTTTTCTCATAAACCAGGCCCACCATGGCGAAGAGAAGGCCGGTGACAATGCCGTGGCTGAACATCTGCAGGCTTGCCCCTGTGAGGCTGGCCGTGCTCAGCGCAAACACTCCCAGCAACACGTAGCCCATATGGCTCACGCTGGAGTAGGCGATCAGCCGCTTCAGGTCAGTCTGCCTCAATGTCACCGCAGCGCCATAGATGACGCTGATCACGCCCAGGGCGATCAGTAACGGCGCATATTGCCTGGCCACCTCGGGGAAGATGCTGACGCAAATCCTGATGATGCCGTAGCCGCCCATCTTGATCAGCACTCCGGCCAGCATCACGCTGACCGCGGTGGGCGCATCGGTTTGGGCATCGGGCAGCCTGGTGTGCTGCGGGAACATCGGCAGCTTGATGGCGTAGGCAGTGAACAGCAGGAAGAATATAGCCGGCAGCGGTATCAGCCGCGCCACGATGGCGCCCTGGCCCATCGCCAGCATGTCGAAGGTGCCGGACGAGAAGTAGAGCGTCAGTATGCCTGCCAGCATCAGGGCGCTGCCGAAGATGGTGTACAGGACGTACTTCGTGGCGGAGTATTCTTTCCGCCCCAGCGGCGGAGGCGTGCCCCAGATGGAGATCAGCAGGTACATGGGGAACAGCTCCACTTCCCAGAACAGGAAGAAGAGGAACAGGTCCAGCGAGGCGAACACTCCCAAGATGCTGGTCTCCAGCAACAGCAGGCAGATGAAGTACTCCTTGGGCCTCACCTTGACGTGCCAGGAGATGAACACTGCCAGGAAGCCGAGCAGCGCGGTGAGCAGCACCAGAGGCAGGTTCAGCCCATCCACGCCCAGGTAATACTCCACGTCGATCTGGGGTATCCACGACATTCGCTCCACAAACTGCGCGCCGGCGGCGGAGCGGTCGAAGATGATGAACAAGAGTATCGCCAGCGCCACCGAAACGAAGGTGAACACCGCGGCGCATATCTTGATCGCCCTGGCGTTGTCCTTCGGCAGGAAGGCGATGAAGACCGCTCCCAGAACCGGGAAGAACAGTATCAGCGATAGAAATGGAATGCTTTCCACAGGGTTAGACTCCTGTCCCGTTTCTGATCAACCGAAAATAAAGAACCCCGCGACGATTACCAGCACGCCCATCAAAATGCCCAGGCCGTAGGCCTGCACCTGCCCGCTCTGCGCCTTCCGTATCCCCTTCGCCGCGTTGACCAACACCCAGGCCACGCCGTTGACTATCCCATCCACGATATAGGTATCGAACCAGGCGAGCACCGCGAAAACCCCTCGCATCCCCAGCCTGCCCACGATGAATTGCTCGTAAAGCTCATCCATGTAGTACTTGCGATAGAACAGGGTGCGGACCGGGCCGAACGTCCTGCCGATGGACTCGGCGGACAGCCACTTGGCCCCGTAAATGGCGTAGGCCGTGAAGATGCCCAGCAGCGCTACGATCAGCGATATCCAGGGCAACGGATGAGAGAAGATGGAGAACAGGATGAAGCCGCCCTCTCCATGCTCCGCCTCCGGCTCCAGGAAACGAGTGAACCAGCCGTTCAGGTTGACCCAGCCTACCCCGATCGCCAGGATGGTCAACACCACCAGCGGCGCCACCATCACCGCCGGAGACTCGTGAGGGCCATGGCTGCCGTGGGAGACGCCGTGAACACCGGCCCCCTGGCTGCCTGTGCTTGCGGCCTTGGCGTGGCTGGCGCCGTGGCTATCGGTGCTGTGAGCAGATCCGTGGCTTTCGCCGGCAGCCCCTCCTCGGTACTCCCCCGTGAAGGTCAGGAACACCACCCTGAAGATGTAGAACGCCGTCATGAACACGGTGATCAGCGCCAGGAAGAACAGTATCTTCCGTGGGCCGGACATCTCCCAGGCGCCGGCGAGGATCTCGTCCTTGCTCCAGAAACCGGCCAGCGGCCAGATGCCGGCCAGGCTCACGGAAGCTATCAGGAAGGTAGCAAACGTCCACGGCATATACTTGCGCAGCCCGCCCATGAGCCGCATATCGAAGGTGCCGGTGGCATGGTTCACGCTGCCAGAACCGAGGAACAACAGCGCCTTGAAGTAGGCATGAGTGAACAAATGGAAGATGCCCAGGGCTACGCCCCCGGCGCCCAGGCCCAGCATCATGTAGCCTAGTTGGCTGATGGTCGAGTAGGCCACCACGCGCTTGATATCGTGCATCACCAGGCCCATGGTGGCGGCGAAGATGGCGGTGAACGCGCCAATGCACGCCACCGTGAGTAGGGCAACTTCGGAATGCTCAAACAGCGGGAATGTGCGCGCCACCAGGTAGACGCCCGCAGCGACCATCGTCGCGGCATGGATGAGGGCGCTCACCGGAGTGGGGCCTTCCATGGCGTCGGGGAGCCACACATGCAGGGGGAACTGTGCCGACTTGCCCATGGCCCCGGAGAAGATGCCGATGGCCGCCATGGTCAGGGTCAGGCCGCCCAGGGTGCCTGCCTTGGCCAGCTCGCTCAACTCACCGACGTCGAAGGTCCCTGTGGCGTAGTAAAGCACCAGTATGCCGGCCAGGAAACCGAAGTCGCCCAACCGGGTGACCAGGAACGCCTTCTTGGCGGCATTGGCCGCTGAGGGGCGGTGGAACCAGAAGCCGATAAGCAGATAGGAGCACAGACCCACCAGCTCCCAGAAGACGTACATCATGAGCAGATTGCCCGCCAGCACCAACCCCAGCATGGAAGCGGTGAACAGGGACATCCAGGCGTAGTACCGCACGTAGCCGGGGTCCCCGTGCATATAGCCCTGAGAGTAGACCTGCACCAACAGGGCCACCAGGGACACCACCACCAGCATGATAGCGGTCAGCGGGTCTACCACCAGCC
>JAUSJJ010000226.1 GCA_030647705.1 Dehalococcoidia bacterium | reverse complement strand
CGAATCGGGCAAGCCGGGTGAGCAGCAAGTCTCTGCCTACGGTCAGTCTGTCCATGATTCGCTGGTCTACGGCCAACTGATAGTCCATGAGGTCCAGCGCCTCTTCGATCCTTCCTCCCCTGGCTGCATCGCGCACTAGCGTCCAGGTAGATAGCCCGAGTTCTGCCGGGTCGTCCCGCCTGGTTTTCCTTTGCAGAGCCTCCGACCACTCTAACCTTACCATTTCACTCTTGTCCTTTGCTGATCTTGTATGTTGTCTCCACAACGACGGAACTTGCAGTAGCTTCGTGGATACCTTTCGGAAGAGCGGCTCATTATACCACCGATGCCAGGCCATTGTCGCGGGGTTTCTCCTGCGCGGACCGCCGATCGCAGGAGGCCCGCCAGGTCAGGTCTGGCTTTGCCAACGATAAAGGTTTATGGTAATCTATTAAGAAGTCATCATCATCTTGACTGAGAATCGGAAGGCAGGAATATGATAAGCGCTGGCGACCTCAGGAAAGGCCTGATTGTGGAGTTCGATGGCGTGCTCTATCAGCTCCTCGAATATGAGCGGTTCAAGCTGGGCAAAGGCAACTCGGAGGCAAGAATCAGGCTCAATTTGAAGGACATGCGCACAGGGAAGACGACGGAGAAATCCATACAGACTTCTGACCGCGTAAAGAGAGTCTACGTCGAGCACAGGCCCGCCCAATATTCGTATGGCGACGGAGACATGATCTATTTCATCGATACCGAGACCTTCGAGCAGATCGTTTTCCCCAAGGACCGGCTTGAGGACGTCCTGCCCTACCTCAAGGAGAATCAGGAGGTCGCGTTGCTCATGCAGGGCGGTCAGCCGCTCAGCATCGAAATACCCCCGTTGGTGGAGTTGAAGATTGTGGAGACGCAGCCCGGATTCAAAGGAGACACCGCCACAGCCGGGAACAAGCCGGCGAAGATGGAGACCGGGCTGACCGTGCAGGTCCCTCTGTTTCTCAAGGAAGGCGACTCGATCAAGGTGGACAGCCGGACCGGACAGTACTCGGGCAGGGTGAGTTGACCGCGCCACGTCGAGGGCTTCCCCCCTTGGCGTCAACCGGACGACATCTCTCATGATTCAGCCCCGCAGCCACGTGCCGCAGTCTCCCTTTCAGGGGTGTGCACGACAGCGCAAACCGGACGCGACCGTACCGACAGCCTTGCAGGTGACCGCCAACGAGAACACTATCGGATTCCCCGCTCTCTTCCCTTGAAATCCCGGAACCCATGCTCGTATCATAGTATCTCTCTCAAGGACGACATTGCGTATGAATACGCCGAGACCGAATGCATCAGGCATCCCGACCGGAGATACTACTGCCGTGCCTGAAAAGGCCCCTATCGCCACCGGTGGAACACCAGCGACCGCCCTGAAAACCTCGTCGCCTCTCCCTGCCCAACACGACGAAAGACCCGTCCGATTCGACTATTCGCCGGCAGAGTTAGAGGAGAAGGCCAGGGTGCTGAGACGCCATATCATCAACATCACGGGCCGGGCCGGCAGCGGGCATCCCGGTGGCTCCCTCTCGGCGGCGGACATAGTAGCCGCGCTCTATTTCAAGGTTTTGCGCCACAATCCTTCCGACCCGAAGTGGAGAGAACGCGACCGGTTCATTCTGAGCAAAGGGCACGCCGCGCCTCTTCTCTATGCTGCGCTTGCCGAAGGCGGCTACTTCCCGGTCCAGGAGCTGGAGACCGTGCGCCAGATAAACAGCCGGCTCCAGGGACATGCGGACAAGACGGTGACGCCTGGGGTCGAGATGTCGTCCGGCTCCCTCGGTCAGGGGATATCGTTCGGCATCGGCGCGGCGCTGGCAGCCAGGCTCGATTCGCTGCCCTACCGGGTGTACGTGCTACTCGGCGACGGCGAGTGTGACGAGGGGCAGGTATGGGAAGCAGCCATGGCAGCGGCCCATTTCAAGATGGACAACCTGACCGCCATCGTCGACCGCAACGAGATACAGCTCGATGGCTGGACCGAAGAAATCATGAATCTGGAGCCCTTTGCCGATAAGTGGCGCGCTTTCGGCTGGAACGTTGTCGAGATCAACGGCCATAGCATCTCGGAGATCCTGGACGCGTTCGAGAAGGCTAAGAGCTTCCAGGGACGCCCCTCCGTCATCATCGCTCATACCGTCAAGGGCAAGGGCGTCAGCTTTATGGAGAACAACCCGGAGTTTCACGGCAAGGCGCCCAATCCGGAGCAGGTGAAACTGGCTCTGAAAGAGCTGGAGAAGTAGGTATCCGCCGATGGCCACAGAATTGAGCACACGCGAAGCGTACGGACAGACCCTGCAGAAGCTGGGCAAAGAGCGAAAAGATATCATCGTTCTGGACGCGGACCTTTCTAAGTCCACCATGACCAACCTCTTCGCCAAAGCCTTCCCCGACCGTTTCTTCGATTGCGGCATCGCCGAACAGAACATGATGGACATAGCAGCCGGGCTGGCCTCATGCGGAAAAACCGTGTTCGCCAGCACCTTCGCCGTATTTGCCGGAGGCCGCTGCTTCGACCAGGTGCGCATGTGCATCGCACAACCCCAGCACAACGTCAAGATCGTGGCCAGCCACGGCGGGGTAAGCGTGGGCCAGGACGGGATGTCCCACCAGTCTATCGAAGACCTGGCGCTGATGACTATTTTCCCCGGAATGACGGTCATAGTCCCCGCGGACGCACTGGAAGCTGCTCAAGCTGTAGAAACCGCAGCCGCGACGCCGGGCCCGTTTTATATCAGGATGGGGCGGCCCAAGGTGCCCCAGGTTTGTCCCGACGATTATCGCTTCGCCCTTGGGAAGGCGGCGACAATGAGGCCGGGCAAAGACGTCACCATCATAGCAATGGGCATCATGGTCGCCAGCGCGATCAAGGCCGCCCAGAAACTGGCAGGCGAGGGCATCGACTGCCGCGTGCTGAACATGGCCACACTGAAGCCCATCGACAGGGAAGCTATCATACTCGCCGCCCAGGAGACGCGGGGCATCGTCAGCGCCGAAGAGCACCTGAAGCACGGCGGGCTGGGCAGCGCCATTGCAGAGATACTGGTAGAGGCCCATCCGGCGCGAATGGTCAGCATCGGGCTGCACGACCGCTTCGCGGAATCGGGCAATCCCGATGAGCTGCTCAAGAAATACGGCCTGGCTTCCGAAGACATCGAGGGGGCCGTCCGCAAGATCATGGAAAGACGAGGGCAATCTTGACGCAGAAGTCCCGGGTCGCCGTTCTCTTCACCAGCCCACAGACCGTCCTTTCCGACTACGCGAAGCTGCTTCATCTCATCGGATACCAGCAGTACCTGCCTCCGAGCGTCCCTGTGCTCCTCAAGATAAACATCTCCTGGCAGCACTACTACCCTGCCTGTTCCACCGCCCCCTGGCAGCTCGATGGGGTGATACAGACGCTGAAGCAGGATGGCTACAAGGACCTGATCCCCGCCCACAACGGCACGGTGGTCGTGGATGCCCATTTGGGCTCGGTGAACAACAGGCACAGCCACGTGCTGGCCAAGCACGGCCGGTCCCCGGTCCACCTGGAAGACCCGCCGGTGCGC
>JAUSJJ010000213.1 GCA_030647705.1 Dehalococcoidia bacterium | reverse complement strand
CCAGCAGGGGCTTTTTGAAGGCCGCTACGCTCTTGAAGACCTGCACCGCTGGCTCAAAAGCTTTATCGTCAGGTTCTTCGCCAACCAGTTCAAGAGGACTTGCTTCCCCGAGGGGCCCAAAGTCGGTTCGGTGAGCCTGTCTCCCCGCGGCGACTGGAGAATGCCCTCCGATGCCGGGCCGGCGTTGTGGCTGGAAGACCTGGAGGCGATGTACCGCCTGCTGCGCGAACAGGGAAAGACGTCCACCCGAAGACGGGGCCTGTCAAAACGCGCGGCGCGTTGACCGGGGGTTACCGGCACAAACCCTGCTTGGGATAGAGGAGGTAGTCGATGATCAGATCTGTTGTAACGGTCTTCTGGGCATCCGTCATTGTCTTCATCATGCTGCTGGCGCTCTACTTCGCTGGGCCTGCTCTGGGGTACGCCAGTACAGTGGCGATCATCTCCCTGGCGCTGGCTTTCTTCGTCCTGGGAATACTACTATGCATACTGGCCGCCTGGTCAGCGATGGACGGCGCCTTGAAACGGTTCCTCCTGTTGACCGGCGGTTCCGCCGCGGGGATCGTGGTCAGCATCGTGCTGCACAGCATCGTCTCCGGACTGTTCGTGGAATTCTGGGAAAGCAGCGGCAGAGGCGACGAGCCTTTCTTCTTCATCATGGGTATCATTGTGTTGCCGATAGCCTATGTGGTGGGAGTAATCGGCAGCATCGCGCTGATGGCGCGGGGCAGACTGAAACAGTAGGATAGAAAGTGGTCCTGGGCCGGATTCAAGGGACGCAACCCGACACCGGATTCCCCAGAAATGCCTATTGACATTCCGCTGGAGACTGGATTATTCTGTTCTTAAATCGAGAAGGGAGGCGCACATGCCAGTAAAGAAGGTTGCCAAAGCGGCGGTAGCACCCGCGAAGAAAGCCCCGGCAAGAGCCAAGAAGGCGCCGGTCACTAAGGGCGATGCCTTTGGCTGCGTGGTCTGCGGCCTGGTGGTTTCCATAGATGAAGATTGTGGCTGTGTCGAGACCTGCGATATCATCTGCTGCGGCGAGCCCATGAAGGCGAAAGCCACCAAGGCCAAGGCCAAAGCCAAAGCTAAGTGATGCCCGGTCGCTAATGTGGCGCATCCGAAATACCGTTAGTAACGCACCTTATCCCATTCCGGCTTTCGCCGGAATCCAGTTCGTACATGCTCATGATCTGGATACCGACTTGAGTTTACCCCGTACACCGGATACGGGGTCGGTATGGTCAACGGTAAGCTAACGAAGTGTTGGAGACACTGCACTAGCTCCCGATGCACCTGTGCAGCAACGGTCTGCGGCAGCCCGGGCCGTCCAGCGGAAGGCTATCGCAGACCGTGGTTCTCTTTGCTTTTCACTCCCCATCCGGCGCTTGCGGAACCGCCACGCCGGGATGCAACCGAGTGTCTTGCCCCGTTCCACATTCCTCCGAAGACAGGGGCTCTTCACACGACTCGTTCTTTCGGAGACGGCTTGATATGAGCTCGTTCCAGCAGTCCCCCTCCGGTACAGGCCCATGCAGATTACAGCAGCCAAAATATACGTAACTCTCCGTATAGACATGGCGCGTGGAATGCCGTAGTGTCAAGGTGATGCGGACAACCACCCCTCTGACCCAAAGAGCAGTGCGCAGCCAAGCCGGCGCGGCGTCCTCGCGCTGGATAGACATATCCGTCGCGTTACAGGACGGCATGGCGCATTGGCCTACCGACCCGCCGGTGCGAATCCAGCGCGTGCTCGACATGGAGCGCGGAGATAGCCATACGCTCTCGTTGCTTTCAATGGGCTCGCATTCGGGCACTCATATCGATGCACCGCTGCATTTCGTGAAGCAGGGCCGCAGCATAGACCAGTTGTCTCCGGACATTCTCATCGGCAGAGCGCGCGTGATAGAGATATGCGACGGAGAGTCGATAAAGCCTGTGGAGCTTGCGCAATACGACATCCGTAGAGGCGAGCGCCTGCTGTTCAAGACGCGTAACTCATCCCGCGTGTGGCAGAGCGACAGATTTATCGAGGACTTTGTGTTCCTCTCGGAAGCTGCGGCCAGCCTTCTGGCGGAGCGCAGGGTGAGACTGGTGGGCATCGATTATCTTTCGATAGGTGGTTTCAAACGTGACGGCGGACGGGTCCACAGGCTGCTGCTTGAAGCGGGAGTCTGGATCATCGAGGGCTTGGACCTTTCCGGGGCGGAGCCGGGCGGGTATGAGCTGGTTTGCCTGCCCATCAAGCTCAGTGGAGGGGATGGGGCGTCGGCGCGCGCTATCATAAGGCCGGCGAGGCGGGGATGACGCGAGAAACGTCCCCGGTGAGACGTTGCAGGAGAGATTGACACATGGACTCACGAAGAACCGTTTCGAGCCGATCTCTTGACCAACTCTGCATCAACACCATTCGCTTTCTGGCGGTTGATGCCGTGGAGAAGGCGAACTCCGGACATCCTGGGACGCCTATGGGGGCAGCGCCAATGGCGTACGTCCTCTGGGACCGATTCCTCAAGCACAACCCGGACAACCCGAAGTGGCCGGACCGCGACCGGTTCGTCCTCTCCTGCGGACATGCTTGCATGCTGCTCTACGCGCTGCTTCATCTGACCGGCTATGACCTGACCCTGGACGATATCAAGAGCTTCCGCCAGTGGGGGAGCCGGACTCCGGGCCATCTGGAATACGGCGCCACGCCTGGTGTAGAAGCCACGACCGGCCCACTGGGACAGGGCTTCGGCAACGCCGTGGGCATGGCCATCGCAGAAAGATCATTGGCGCAGCACTACAACCGGCCGGGGTACGAAGTGATCAATCACCGCACCTACACTATCGTATCCGATGGCGACCTTCAGGAAGGGGCCAGCAGCGAGGCGGCTTCGTTGGCGGGCACGCTCCACCTGGGCAAACTCATTGCTCTGTACGACGACAATGAGGTGTCCATCGAAGGAAGGACGAGCATCGCCTTCTCCGAGAACGTGGCCCAGCGATTCCAGGCCTACGGCTGGCACGTCCTGGGCCCAATCGACGGCATGGATACCGCCAGCGTGGATGGCGCCCTGCGCCAGGCGCAGGCGGAGAAGAACCGGCCTACCTTGATAATCTGTCGCACTGTGATCGGCTATGGCAGTCCCAACAAAGCAGGCACCGCTGCCGCCCACGGCGAGCCGCTGGGGGCCGAAGAGGTGCGCCTGACAAGGCAGAACCTGGGTTGGCCCCATGACGAGCCCTTCACGGCGCCCCAGGAGGCGCTCGACCATTTTCGCGAGGCGAAAGAGCGCGGCAGCCGGTATGAGCGCGAGTGGCTGGCTTTGCGGGAAGCGTATCGCAAGACCTATCCCACGTTTTCCAGGCAACTGGACCAGGACCTGAGCGGAGACCTGCCGGCCGAATGGGACCAGGGGCTGCACGACCTGTTCAAGGCTCAGACGAAGCCGATTGCCACTCGCGAAGCCTCCGGGCGGGTGATGAACGTCATAGTGAACAAGGTGCACTCCTTCATCGGGGGCTCCGCCGACCTTGCTCCGTCCACCAAGACCAATCTGAAAGACTACGGCAACTACGGGTTCGACGAGTACTCCGGCCACAACATGCACTTCGGAGTAAGAGAGCACGCCATGGGCGCCATAGCCGGCGGCATGGCGCTGCACGGGGGTATCATCCCTTACACCGGCACCTTTCTGATATTCTACGACTACATGCGTCCGCCGGTGCGCCTGGCAGCCATGATGAGGGTCCGCGTCATCTACATCTTTACACACGACTCGGTAGGCCTGGGCGAGGATGGGCCGACGCACCAGCCCATCGAGCACCTGATCGGCCTGCGGGCAGTCCCCAACTTGGTGGACATCCGCCCTGCGGACGCCACCGAGACGGCTGAGGCGTGGAAGATAGCCCTGGAACGCCGCGACGGCCCGACCGCGCTCATTCTGACCCGGCAGAGTGTGCCGGTGCTCGACCGGTCAACGCTGGCGCCGGCCAGCGGAGTCAGGCGCGGCGGGTACGTGCTGTGGCAGGCTTCCCCATCGCCGGACATCATCCTCATCGGCTCCGGCTCGGAGGTGCATCTGGCCCTGGAGGCAGGCAGGAAACTGCAGGGCGAGGGAGTCTCGGCCCGCGTCGTCTCGTTGCCTTCCTGGGCGCTGTTTGACGCTCAACCGCGCGAGCAACAGGACGAAGTCCTGCCGCCCGGCATTCGAAAGCGCATTTCCATCGAGGCAGCCGCCACGCATGGCTGGGAGCGTTACGTGGGATGCGATGGAGTTGCCATCGGCGTATCCCGGTTCGGCGCCTCGGCGCCGGGCGAAGTGATCTACCAGAAGCTGGGATTGACCGTCCAGAGGGTGCTCGAGGAAGCGCACCGGCTCCTGGGGGGGGGCGAGCAGTGAAGTTTTTTGTGGTGATCGGGGCCGACCATGGCGGATTGGCCCTCAAGAACGAGCTCTTCTCCCGGCTGCGGGCCAGGTTCGAAATAGCAGACCTGGGGACGCACGTTTTCAACCCGGACGATGACTACCCCGATTTCGTCCTGCCGGTGGCCCGGGCGGTGGCCTCGGGCGGTGCAGCGCGGGGCATTCTGGTGTGCGGCAGCGGCGTAGGCGCCTGCATTGCCGCCAACAAGGTGCCGGGGGTGCGCGCCTGTCTCTGCCACGATGTCTACTCGGCTCATCAGGGCGTGGAGCACGATGATATGAACGTCCTGTGC
>JAUSJJ010000207.1 GCA_030647705.1 Dehalococcoidia bacterium | reverse complement strand
AGACCTGCGGCGCTCATCGCCGGAATCGCTCCCGGGAGGACTGCCTACGGCGAGCAATACCATCGGGCCGCGGCCACCCTGGCGGCCATGACCGGCAACGTCGGCGTTCACGGCGGAGACGCCGGGGCGAGCGGGTACATTATTGGCGCACAGATATATCCTTTCATGAAACTGGGCGCAGGCATGCCGGTCACGCCCAACCCGGCTGAATCGCGCTTTCCGCCGCGAAAGAACGCCCTGCCTCACTGGGGTGGCTTCGACAGATTGAGGACCGGCCACATGAACCAAGCCAAGGTGGCAGATGCTATCCTGAAGGGAAAAGCTGGCGGCTATGCCGCCGACTACAGGCTGCTCTACGTTGTCAATAACAACTATCCCAATCAGTATCCGAACGTCAACAAGTGCGTGGAGGCATTGAAGTCGAAGAACCTGGAGTTTGTCGTCGTTTTCGAACAATTCATGACGTCTGCCGCCCAATTCGCCGATATCGTGCTGCCGGTCAATACCTGCCTGGAGAGAAGCGATATCACGGGCGTGGGAGAAGGGTTCATCGGCTACATGGGCAAGGCTGTTGACTCTGTTGGCGAGTCCAGGTCTCATCTGGAGATATGTACCGCTCTTGCCGAGAGGTTGGGCATCCCGGATTTCAGTGACAGGACGGAGGATGAGTGGATCAAGCAGATCGCGACAGGCAGCCCCTATGTCACTGACTACGATAAGTTCAAGAAGGACGGCCTGCAGAAGATCAAGCTAGATGAGCCGTATGTTGCTTTCAAAGCGCAGATCGAGGACCCTGAACACAACCCCTTCCCCACTCCGTCCGGCAGGATAGAGATATACTGTCAACGCTTGGCAGACATGAACGACCCTTTGCTGCCAGCCATTCCGAAGTACCTGGAGACATGGGAAAGCCGGAACGATCCACTGGCAGAGAGGTATCCCCTGCAGCTCATTACCACTCATATGGGGCGCCGCGCGCACTCCCAGTATGACAACATCCCCTGGCTTCGAGAGCTTGAGCTTCAGAGAGTGACCCTGAACCCCGCCGATGCGGAAGTCAGGGGCATCAGCAACGGGGACATGGTCAGGGTGTTCAACGACAGGGGCGCCACGATGCTTCCAGCCAGGGTATCCGGCAGGATAATGCAGGGCGTGGTGGACATTCCTCAGGGCGCCTGGTACACTCCGGACGAGCGCGGCGTGGACAGGGGAGGGTGCGCCAACATGTTGACCAAAGACGAGCACTCTCCGGGAGGCGCATTTGCCAGCAATACATCGCTGGTCGAAATTGAGCGAGTCTGAGCTGCGGTAAAGTCGGGTCTGACGGCGCATCTCTTAGTGCGCGGCTGTGCAAAAGGATAGCTCTTGAATCTGGTGCTCGCAGATGCCGCCACGAGGGACGAAACGTGGAAACCTCCACGACTCGTGGCGATGGTCATGTGATGGCGAGGGTGAGCGACCCTAATAACACGTTTTCGGCGTAATGCCGAATCGAGGAGATAGTCAGCAAATGAGAAGCCATTTGTGGGAGACATGCCGCATAGGGCGAATGGAGTTCAAGAACCGGATAGTGATGCCGCCAATGGTAACCAATTATGGGACTGCGGAGGGTGAGGCTACCGGTCGCTCCGAGCGCCATTATGAGGCGAGGGCGAGCGGGGGAGTCGGGCTGATCATCCTGGAAGCTACCTACGTCCATCCGGATGGCCGGGCCTTTTCTAACCAGTTGGGCCTCAGCGATGACAGGCTCATACCGGGCATGGAGCGGCTGGCCCGGGTCATACACCAGCACGGCGCCAAAGTTGCGGTGCAGTTGCATCATGGTGGAAGGATGGCAAGTTCGGCATTTACCCGCAAGCAACCCGTCGCGCCGTCTCCTCTGGCCGGTCCGGGCGGAGACGTCCCCAGAGAGCTGGCTGTAGCCGAAATAAGGCAGATTGCCGGCTGCTTCGCCGAGGCGGCATCGAGGGCCAAGAGGGCCGGGCTCGATGGGGTCGAGCTGCACGCGGCACATGGGTACCTGATCGACCAGTTCATCTCTCGCTCGTCAAACAAGCGGCAGGACGAGTACGGAGGCGAGCTGCAAAACCGCGCGAGGTTTCTCATCGAAGTCATCCGTTCGGTAAGGGAAGCAGTAGGCAAAGACTTCCCAGTATGGTGCCGGATCAACGGCCGGCAGTATGGTCTGGCGGGACCGACTCCGCTGGAGGACGCCCAGCAGATAGCCAGGATGGCCCAGGATGCGACAGCCGATGCTATTCATGTTTCCGCTGGAGGCCCGCAGGCTCCCGTCCTGCTGACCACACCCACTTTCGTTCCGGCGGTGATCGCTGACCTGGCTGAGGGCATCAAAAGGGCCGTCACAGTTCCCGTCATAGCTGTGGGGAGGATCATCCCGGAGGCGGGCGAGGTAATCGTACGCCAGGGACGGGCGGACCTTGTCGCCATCGGCAAGGGGCTGCTGGCGGACCCTGACCTTCCCAGGAAGGCGGAATCAGGGAGACTGGAGGACATCAATCCCTGCATAGTCTGTTTCGCTTGCCTGGAGGACTTGCGCCGTCCCGGTATCGTGGGGATCCGTTGCCGGGTAAACCCCGCTTTGGGGAATGAGGAGAAGGCTAAGATAGTTCCAGCACAAAAGCGCAGGAAGGTGTTGGTCGTCGGCGGAGGCCCCGCCGGGATGCAGGCAGCGGCAACAGCGGCCCGGAGGGGTCACCAGGTTACCCTATGGGAGAAACGAACCCGGCTTGGGGGACAGTTGGCAGCCGCCGCAATTGCCCCGCATAAGGACAGGATGGGGGTGCTGGACACCTATTTGCAGGCTCAATTGAAGGGCCTTGGCGTCAGAGTCGATCTTGGCACAGAGGCCACTGCAGCCATGATCCAGGGACTCAGACCTGATGTAGTGGTGCTGGCAACGGGCGTCAGGCAAGTAGTGCCCGACATACCTGGGTTGGGCAAGGCTCGTCTGGCTCAGGCAATCGACGTCCTGGAAGGCAAGACGGAGGTGGGAGAGCGGGTAGTCGTGATTGGAGGGGAGCTTGTCGGCTG
>JAUSJJ010000197.1 GCA_030647705.1 Dehalococcoidia bacterium | reverse complement strand
GAACCCAGCTCGCGTACCCTTTTAACCGGCGAACAGCCGGACCCTTGGGACCTTCTTCAGCCCCAGGATAGGATGAGCCGACATCGAGGTGCCAAACCACGCCGTCGCTGTGGACGCTTGGGCGAGATCAGCCTGTTCGTATATAAATTACTCCAAACTTTCGTTTTGGTACTGACTATATCTTCCCTCTAAATTTATTTAATTCAGAGAGCACGGCGTATTATGGAGTCGATATATTTTTTTCTCCATAAATCTCATAAAGAGAATAAGTCGATACGGGGTCCACGATCCGCGATCGGGACTTCCCACGGTATTACACAATTATACTCCTCGTAGAGGGAAAAGACTTTTCTCAAACCCTCAAGTATAAAAGGCTTCACCGTTATTAGCCGTAAAGGACACATTTGTATCCCCGGGGTAGCTTTTATCCGTTAAGCTCTCCGCCTACCATAAGGCGAGAGAGGATCACTAACACCAACTTTCGTTTCTGTTCGACTTGTAGGTCTCACAGTCAAGCACGCTTATGCGTTTGCACTATCATCCCGATTTCCATCCGGGACTAGCGTACCTTTGTACGACTCCGTTACAATTTAGGAGTCAACCTCCCCAGTTAAACTGCCCACCAGACAATGTCCCCACCCCAAATCTTTATTGGGCGCGGGTTAGTCTCCTCATTTTCAAAAAGTGGTCTTTCATTGTCTCCACGCCCGAGGGCGGGATCCCACCTATTGCTAAATAATTGAAAATAAATCAACAATGTCAAGCTGCAGTAAAGCTCCACGGGGTCTTTTTGTCCAGGCAAGACTAGGCCGCATCTTCACAGCCATTTCAATTTCGCCGGATTTTTGGCTAAGACAGTTATTATCTCATTCTGCCGTTCGTGCGGGTCGGAACTTCATTATTTGGACTATATCATTCCACGTCCCGATCGAAATCGTGGACGGGATCTGTCGTGTAGTCTCTGAGGATACTTTGAGTATTAAAATAATTTCTTGTCTTTAAACCTTATTAAATTTTTATTCTTTACTCAATAGTCTTTCCTGCTGATTGATCGCACTTGAAACATTGTTACTCTAATCATAAACTAAAGTAGTTCAAGATTCAACGATTATTCCAGCATATAGACAGATTTTACACTCATTTGCACGAAATACATTTGTTTAACTAATAAAATTTTAGCGATTCCCGAGTGTATCACCTTACGATGATTTCGGGCAAGTAAATCTTTTTTTCAAGATTCACCCGACACATTCTGTTATCAATTCTCCAATTCGCATTGGAGTTCAGACTATATCATTGACGCACCATGCGGTACATCATTTGGCGTTTAGTCGTTGAGGAGTCGTTGTAAATTTTCCAGTCGTTGGCGATTTTTTACCAATTTAACCGGAAACTTATTTAAAAAATAATCTGCAAGTTTAGCCACATCTCCCTTTTTACCTGTTTCAAAATGATAAAGTTTCTCATTCGGACGATAATATTTATGCCCGAAACCAAATTGCTTAATAAATAAGTCAATAATGGCTTCTTCGCGCATAAGCACACAGAAATATGGCTGTTGCCGGTTACCCGACTTTCGCCATCCCATTGACCCTTCTGCATCTACAATCCCTGAAAGAAAATACCCCACATTTTTTGTTTCGAATATTACTGGAAAATGTTTGACCACTCTTGCGGTTACTTTTATTTCCTTAAGTCGTTGGCGTAATTTTTCAATCTCCTGAACTTTATAGTTTTTAACTGATAAAATTTCCAGAGCCTTTTTAAGAATATTAAGTTTTTCTTTAAAAAGATCTCCGGCTGGAGGTGGAAATTTGTTTAAAAAAGACAACGCCGGTTTTATTTTATCTTTACCTCGAATTGAAAGGTTATAGCCTCCTTTTATAAGAGAAGTAATTCCCTTTCCGCAAGCAACAACCTGATTTAATTCTTTTAATAAAATTAGATCGGAGTTACTGACAGTTAAATCCAAAGCAAAGTAAAAACCTCGCCCCGTCCCTTTATTTGACGCTTTAATTATACTTATGGAACCTTCGCCGACTATAAAGCCGGTGAAATAATACAACGTTCCCTGCTGATTGTCTGCACTTGTCACATTGTCACCCGACATTAATCCATGTTATATTATTTTGTCGGGTAGTGCAAGATACTTCAGATATTCCAGCATATAGTCAAATTAACCCTATGACGTTTAGATTGTCACAAGGCCCCCTGTCGAGGAACTTCGCTACCATAGAACAGTTATAGTTACTGCTGCCGTTCACTAGGACTTTGAACAAGAGCTGCTCCCCGCCAAAGGCGGGGAATTCACCCCCATTTTTGATCTACTAGCACTGGGCAGGCCTCAGCCTGTATACGTTGCCTTTCGGCTTTGCACAGACCTGTGTTTTAGTTAAACAGTTAGATAATAAACATTTGTTGCAA
>JAUSJJ010000180.1 GCA_030647705.1 Dehalococcoidia bacterium | reverse complement strand
TCGCCCTTCGGGCAAAAGCCGCAGGCCTCCAGCCGGATGATCTCGGCGCTGGCGAAGCAGTCGTGGAGTTGGACCACATCAACGTCCTTCGGGCCGATGCCCGAGCGCTGGTAGGCCTCTTTGGCCAGCCTCTCGGTGAGGCTCATCATGAGCTCGTCGCCTTCTCCATGCTCAAAGGTGGGCGTCCCACAGGCATAGGCGGCGATGGTCACCGGCTTGCCCTTGTACTTCGCAGCCTTCTCACGGGAACACAGTATCGCCGCCGCCGCTCCGTCGGTTGTGGGAGAGCACTCGTACAGTGTCAGTGGATCAGCGACCATCCGGGAGTTCATCACGTCCTCGACTGTCACGGCCATCTGGTACTGGGCGTACGGATTGAGCAAGCCGTTTCGATGGTTCTTCACCGCCACCATCGCGATCTGCTCCCTGGTCGTTCCGTAGTCCAGCATATGACGTCTGGCCAGCATGGCGTGCCAGGCCGGAGGAACATTCAGTCCCATCACCTCCTCCAGACTGCCGGGCTCGGTGGTACCCGTGAGCAGCCCGCGAGGCATCTTCTCAAAGCCCACCGTCAGCACCACGTCAAAGCGGCCCTCAGCTATGGCCAGGTGCGCTTCTCTGAACGCCGTGCTCGAAGAGGCGCACGCTTGCTCGATGTTGGTTATGGGGATGCCGGTTTGACCGAACTGCGCCACCACTTTGAGTCCGGCCATCATCCCGGGGTACACGCGTCCGCAATAGGCGGCCTGGATATCCTTGAAACTCACTCCTGAGTCGACGAGAGCGTTAAGTATTGCCTCGCGTCCGATGTCCTCGATAGGCTTGTCCGGGAACCTGCCGAACTTGTGCAACCCCACGCCCAGTACCACGACTTCTCTCATTGATAGCTCCTTTTCGCCAACCCCGGTATCGCGCTATGCCGGCCTGAACTTGTAGGCCGCTACGTCCCGCCCCGACTCATCCTGCTTGACGGTCTCGATGACCATCTCCATGTCCATCCCGATCCGTACCTTGTCGAGATCGCAATCGGTGAGTACGGTATGGACGTTCACGCCCTCAGGCATCTCGATGCTGGCCAGCACATACGGAGGCTTGACCACCGAGCCCGGAGGCGCCAGCCGGGTGATGGTAAAACTGTACAGCTTGCCTCTGGCGCTCAGCAAGACCTGTTCCATGTCCATTGCAGTGCATTTGAGACAAACCATCCTCTTCGGAAAGAACACCTCTCCGCATTGCCTGCACTTGCTGCCGATGAGCCTCGGCTTCTCCGCCGGCGATTCCGGAAGCGTGAACAGACCTTCTTCAACAGGAACCGCCTTCTTGCCTGCTGTCTTCCCTGGTTCTTTGACCAATCACATCTCCTTCTTCATTGTGAGGACTCACGCCGGGAACGGCACCCCCGATTCGAAGGCGACCGTCTCGGCCGTCATGATGCCGATGAGCATGCCCTTCATACAACCACGCAAAATGAAGGCGCGTTTGTGGGGTAATTCGGGTGGCGTGGGCGATTCGAGCACCTGTGCCCCCCGGCTCCGAAGGCGGGCCACCTGGGCATCCACGTCTTTCACCAGGAATACGATCGCATAGACGCCCTCACCCTGTCGAGCAATGAATCGGCCAACCGCCTTCGCCGGGTCGGTGGGCTGGAAAAGCTCGATGAAATTGCGTCTTATGGGAACCCATGCGCTCCTGACTCCCAGCACCGGAAACGCCCTGGGCTCTGAGGGAAGAGCCTTGAGCCCGAACAGCGAATCGTACATCTCGACTGCCCGTCCCAGGTCCTTCACCGCGTGCCCGACGTGGCTCAGTCCCTCGACCACGGCGCTCTTGGGTGGGGCCTTGCCCCCGCCCAGAAACGACTTCAGCTCCCGCTCCGCACGGAGCTCGAACAGCACACCCATCGCATCTCCAGGGTGAACGAACATGACTTGGGGCTCTTGCGGCCCCGCAAACACACGAGCCCCCTTCGCCCTCATAGCACGCGCCTCGGCCTCCAGATCGTCCACAGCCAGACAGAGGTGATAGAAGCCTTCCCCCCTGGTCTCCAGCGCCTCGGCCAGCGGTCCCTCTTTGCCCAGAGGTTGCAGCAGATCGATAAAGCTGTCGCCGATGGGAAGCATGGCGTTCCTGGCGCCGGCCCGAGGAAGGTCCACCACCAACGACGGATGCATATCGAAGAAACCAGCATAGAGAGCGAGTGCCTCCTCGATATCGCGGACCAGATGGCCCACGTGGCTCAGCCTCATGATAACCTTGCTCCCTTCCGTCGGGCTCCGCGCCGCTTAGCGGGAATGTCGTATCCAGCTTTCGCCAGAGTGCTCTGCCTGCCATCCGATGATACGCATCGCGTGCTTCGCTGTCAAGCCTCCTCAGGGGAACGGCTGAAAACCTCTTGCACTTCGCGTTACAACATAGTATACTGCGGCTCGATGCTGCCGGAGAGCAGCAAAGACCGACCAGGAGGCCATTGTATGGAGTTTGCAGACAAAACCCTGACCTGCCGGGACTGCGGCGCCCAGTTCACGTTCACCGGGGGCGAGCAGGAATTCTATCAGTCACGAGGACTGCTCAATGAGCCTGGAAGATGCCCGACGTGTCGCACTGCCAGGCGCGCGACACGACAGCCCCGGACTGAGCAGCGGGAGCACCACCAGATCGTCTGCGCATCTTGCGGCAAAGAAGCTGACGTGCCGTTCCAGCCGCGCGGAGATCGGCCTGTCTACTGCAACGACTGCTTCGCCAAAATGAGAAACACCCGCCCGGCATAGCAGGGTCCGGTTCGATCAAGCAAGGGTCGGAACAGTGGATTCCGGCACGGGGACGCCCAAGTAAGACGGTAAGACTCTCAGTACACGGTTACGGTATTATCTACTGGGTATCATTCATCTGTAGGTCGCCCGTCCTCAGCGGCGCATCGCTCTTCCCGCACCATTGCTGGTGAGCAAACCGTGGTTCACAGGATAACCCCACGACCTTCCTCCCTCGCCGATCTGG
>JAUSJJ010000163.1 GCA_030647705.1 Dehalococcoidia bacterium | reverse complement strand
AGGATCTTTTGTGAAGCGACTCGTGATAGACGGGAAGGAGGCTACGCTACAATACAACCTGCCAATGCCATCGGACGAAAAGAGGAAACAGTCGGCAGATGTTCTGCCTATTGATACCTATGGTGGAGCTGAGGGGATTCGAACCCCTGACCTCCTCCGTGCAAGGGAGGCGCTCTCCCAGCTAAGCTACAGCCCCATGCGGAAAGCTGCTGAAAAGCCTGTCGCAGGCCTGTCCAGCAGCCCTCGTTTCAGAGAAGAGAAAGAAAAGTGCCGCAGTCGGCGGAATGAGGACAGTTACTTCTTGGGAGTCTTCGGGGCCGGCTTCGCGGCCTGCTTGCCGCCTTTGGCGCCGCAGCATCCTGCCATGGTTGTCACCTCCTCTTGAACGGAGCCGCTGACCAGGATGCAAAGCAACCCGGCCCAGGCTCGCATTCAGCATTCTACACAATGACACTGATAGTGTCAAACACTCCGCCAGACTCCGGCTCGCCGGACGGAATGACGCATAACGAGCAGGCTACTTCTTGGTCGACTTCTTAGCCGCCGGCTCCCTGGCCGATGGTTTCGTGGCGACTGCCTTCCTGGCCGATGCCTTCTTCGGGGCGGCCTGCTTCACCATGCCGATGCTGCGGAAGTACTCCTCGGGGATGAACTTCACGTCCTTGTAGAGGTATTGCACGCAGGGCTGCCCGACTTTCTTGGGCGGATTGGAAACCCACGCCGGATAGCCGTATTTCTCCGCAGACATAATCTCCCAGCTTATCGTGCAGTGGCCGCAATAATAGCAGAAGTCCTTCTCGCCGCGGCTCCAGGTGTGAGGATACCTGGTCTTGCCATGATCGGGGATCATCCTGATGTGGCGGCCGGTGTCGCAGGGCGTGGTGATGACATACTTTTCGTCGTCTTCCTTGATATTGATGCCGACGCCGTGCAACATGCTCCACAGCCAGAGCCGCCGCACGATCCGGTCTTCCGGCTTCATCTCGGGGACATTGACCTCGACGGTGGGCACGTTATGCCTGTCTTCTATGATGCGCCACATCTCGTAAACCGAGTCCTCGCCCAGCCTGTCGGCCAGCGTGCTCAGCATCACGTCGATGCATCCGGTATGGAAATCGCGCATCTTGAGGTTGGCTTCGTGCAGCTCCTTGAGCAGCTTCAGCCCCTCTGCCTTGTCGCCCTTTTCGAGGGCATTGCGAAGGCGGTCGTAGATGGAGACGGTCAGATCCTGCAGTTTCGGTTTGGGCATCCGTGTTCTCCTTCCAGCCTCAGATGTCCGGTTCGTGCGGCCCCGTCCGCGCCCCCGTGCCTGTTGAGGCCATATTGTAGCATTATGTCGCATGGGTTTACAACGGCGGTTCCTTCGACGCCCCCGAACCCGTCCAGGTCAAATAAAACGTCTGTGTTTCCCGCCCACCCGCCCAGTCAGGTTGTCTCTGGGGGCACATCCCCCAGACCTGCCCCGTGCCAGAGAAGGAACATTGTCCCTTTCCTGGACTCTACCCTTCGCAGACCAACCAATGCTCACGACCTGAAAGCATGGCGCCGGAGGTAGGGTACCGCATCTGCGCCGTAAGGAAGAGGGAGGGGTCTACCCCCTCCCTCTTCCTTACCAGTGCTTCGACAGCAGTGCGTTCTACTTCAGATTCACGCTATCCAATTGGCTTGCATTGAAAGCGGACGCCGGCGCCACCAGGTTGTTCTTCACAAGAACGAAGCACAAGAGCTGCTGGTATTGATCGCTGCTGAGGCTGCCCGGCGCGTCCAGCGGCATGGACAGGCCCATGAAGTTGATCAGTCCCTGGGCGTTAGCATACTTTCCCAGGTTGGCGTTCGGTCCGATGATGGCAGGCCCGGTGAAACCCTCGCCCTTTTCACCGTGACACTTGGCGCAGCGAACGGCGAACAATGCCTGTCCGGATTGGGCAAGTTGACCTACGGTCGGCGGGGAGGTAGGACCCGGCGCAACGGTCGGCTGCGACTGTCCGCAGGCGGCCGCCAGCGCTGCTAGGAGTGTGTCTGAGTAATACTTGCGTTGAGCGTGGCCGGCCTCGGTTTTTCACTTCTGCTAGGCACGGACCACCGATTACTCGGACAGGCTCCTAGAGCTAGCACCATCGCCAGAAACGCCGGAACTCGGCGGTAATGCATATCGCCCTCCGTATCACACAATCTTGACAGGGTGCGGCGCCATTGCCCCGAAGAGGTAGCCGAGCTGGTTCCATTTTTGCTGAGAGACATGCCGGACTCATCGGCTTTTTTCCACAGCGGGTCTACCTGCTGCTCGGTCAGGCCATTGTAGCCGGTCATCGCCTGCTCCTTCCGTGGCGCCCCTTGCGTTCAGGTGGCGGATTGTGGTCAGCGTCTTGCTCCGGGCGCAAGTCCACCTGTCTTGTTTATAGCAAGTCGGGGGCCGGAATGACATCCGTAGAGCTACGTAATTGGGGCGACGAAAACCCATACTCGGAGAGCGGCCGACCTACTCACAAGGGAAAAGGCGGCATTTGGGTCAAGAACGACGGCACACCGTGGCTATGACCGACGGAGGCCGGGGCCATGTTGTGGCGGTTGAGGAGCTATTCGGGGTCGTTGGCGGGAATCGTCTGTCCCCTGCGGTCCTGCTCCACGAATCTCAACAACTGCCTGCCGGTCAGTGGGTGGCCCTCGAAGTGCTGGCTATCGAATTGCAGGTTTCCCCAATCAAAGGGAATGCGCAACCCGAGGATGTTGGCCATCACCCACACGTGGTCTGACTCGGAGTATGTTTCGCCGGTGGCGGTGAGCTTGCCCAGCATTGGCGTGGCCTCGATGCCTATTCTGGAAAGCCGCTGTGCCATGAACAGAGTGCTGTCGTCACAGTCGAAGTTGGCGGACTGGGCCGGCATGTCGAAGAACAGCGCGCGTACCAGGAGGGGAGAGAGGAGCGATATCAGCAAAAACAGGACGAGGGCCGCCTTGAGCCACCTGGTCTGGGCATAGTCATCTCCCTCGCGGGGGGAAAAGATTCCGACCTGACTAAGTAGTGATACGTATTGGGCTTACGCACGTGACTAATAAGTATCGCTACTTATTCTAGGCTAGGTAAATTATACGTATATTTCTGGTGCGAGTCAAGCCCTGACCGATAGTTCGCTCTGAGAGCCGGCGGGAGGCGCCCCCGGCCGTCTTCAAGAGGCCCTGCTCAGCCGCGCCGGCATTGTGCGCCCGGCGCTTTGGGGCTAGAATTAGAGCACAGGGGTTTTGGAGAACAACGCATGTACCAGGACACCATCGTTGCCATATCTACGCCTCCCGGCGCCGGCGGCATAGGCATCGTCCGGCTCAGCGGCAAGGCGGCCCGGCGCATCGCCGGGAGGCTTTTCTCCAGGCCGCTGGCCGACCGCCGGCTCGTCCACGGCCACATCGTCGATCCAGAAAGCGGCGAGGCGGTGGATGAGGTGCTGGTTGCTTTCATGAAGTCGCCGCACAGTTACACCCGCGAAGACATGGTGGAGATCAATTGTCACGGCGGCGCTCAGCCCACGCAGCGAGTCCTGGAGCTGGCCCTGAAGCACGGCGCCCGCCTGGCCAACCCCGGCGAGTTCACTCTGCGGGCGTTTCTCAACGGCAGGATCGACCTGGCCCAGGCTGAGGCCGTGCTGGACGTCATCCAGGCAAAGACCTCGTCCAGCCTGCGCTTGGCGGTGCAGGGCCTATCGGGCAGGCTATCCAGGCCGGTCAAAGACCTGCGCTCCGAGCTGATGTCCGCGTTGGCATACCTCACCGCGCGCATCGACTTCCCTGAGGATGAGGTGGAAGAGACGGATGTGCTGCCCGTCCTCCAGAAGGCGCAGCGCAGCCTGCAGGAGCTTATCGCCGGCGCCGATGCGGGCATCGTTTACCGGCAGGGGGTGAGGACCGCCATCGTGGGGCGGCCCAATGTGGGCAAGTCCAGCCTGCTCAACCGACTGCTGGGCCAGAGCCGGGCCATCGTCACCGCCATTCCGGGCACCACCAGGGACACCCTGGAAGAGGTTGCCAATGTCAGGGGCGTCCCCTTCGTTCTGGTGGACACGGCCGGCATTGTCAACAGCAGCGACCTGGTGGAAAGCCTGGGCGTCGAACGCAGCCGGCGCGCCATCGAGCAGGCCGATCTGGTGCTGTTCATGGTGAATATCAGCGAGCCGCTGGGGCCCGGAGACAAGGAGATCGTGGGTCTTCTGACCGGCAAGTCCGTCCTGGTGGTGGCGAACAAATGCGACCTGCCTGCTCAGGCTGATATCTGCGCTCTGCCCTGGAGGGCAGTGCGCATTTCGGCGCTGACGGGAGAGGGTTTACCCGTACTGGAGGCTGACATGGTGCGGGCGGTCCTGGGTGGGGAGGTGGTCATCTCCGACGCCCTCCTGGTAGCCAATCCCCGGCACAAAGAGGCTTTGCAGCGTGCGGAGCGACACCTTTCGGCGGCTGTGCGCAGCCTGGAGTCTCGCCTCCCCGACGACTTCGCCACCATCGACCTGACCGCTGCGCTGAACGCCCTGGGCGAGATAACCGGCGAAACCGTCACCGAGGAGCTGCTGGACTCCATCTTCAGCCGCTTCTGCATAGGGAAGTGAAGGACGTTCCGTCGTCCCTGGAGGGAGAGAGTAAGAGCGAGGGGGAGCCGAATTGCCCAACCAGATCCCGAATGTTCGTGAAATGATGAAGGAAGGGCATCGGAGCGTTTCACCCCCTGCTATCGCGGTCCCGTTTCCGCCAAATGGCCGCCGGCGGCCAGGTGCGCCAGCCGCGCCGGCTCCGGAAGGCGATAGCCCCGGCAACACCTGAGCACCCACTCGACCGCTGCCTCCAAGTCAACCTTGTGTCCGATAGAGACAAAGAGCGGGCGAGAGCCTGCTTTGGAACGCAGCACGGCGCCGATCACTTCTCCCTCGTCTGTCAGCTCGGTACGGCTTCCTGCAGTATCCCCCACTGGCCCGTGCTCGCCGACAAGCCGGGACTTGGCGCAGCCGATGGTGGGGATATCCACCAGCAGTCCCAAGTGGGAGGCTATGCCCATCCTGCGGGGGTGTGCCACGCCCTGGCCGTCCA